>JAFTHD010000149.1 GCA_017457585.1 Bacillota bacterium
GGATTTCTCAAGGTACGTAAACGAGTTAGAGTTGCGAAAACTGAAGTCTAACACCATCGACGGCTACCGACGGTTTACTTATTATTTTATCGAGTTCCTTGAAAACAAAGGCTATCGCAATCTTTCAGACATCGTATGCGGTGATGTTGTTTCTTTTGTTGCTGTCGTATGTTCTGAGAAGTATCAGGCTACGAGCCTGGGGGCTCACATGCCGGGATTGAAGAACTTCCTTTGTATGAACCGGCACACGGAGAAGTTCCTGTGTGAAATCCCGGAACACCTTCCCAAGAAGCGTGACATCCTTAAGGTGTATTCCGATGATGAATACAACAAGATCATCGACTGGATCATGGAATCAAACGACATATCTTCCCGAAACAGGGCGATCACGCTGCTCGCTCTCAATACCGGGTTAAGGGCGGTTGACATCTGCGCAATACGGCTCGGAGACATAGACTGGGAGCATGATTGCATTCACATCGTCCAGCAAAAAACCGGACGCAGTCATGACATTCCCCTCACAGAGGCCATTGGGAATGCGTTAGTCGACTACCTGCTAAACGAGCGTCCCCAGAGCGACACCGATATAGTGTTCCTGCGCGCGAAAGCTCCATATACACCGCTGATGAGCCACGCCGGAATCAGGGGCATCCTGTTTAATGTCGTTAACGATTCCGACATTGAGCCGAAAGGACGAATATACGGCACAAGGATCACAAGGCATAGTGCAGCGTCAAGAATGCTCCGCAAGGGCATTCCCCTGCCGGTTATTTCAGAGATGCTTGGGCACGGTAGCAAGGACAGCGTCATGATCTATATCACAACCGATGATGCGAAGCTTGCCGAATGTACCCTCCCCGTTCCGAAAGGGGGTAGCCGTCATGACTGAATATGGCTTGCGGCAGTATGCCGATGACTTTGTCTCGTATAAGAGAACCCTTGGATATATTTATGATGGCCAAGCTTGGTATTTAAACAACTATGTAAACTTTGCGGAAAGCCGCCCACCTGCCCCAAACATTCTAGCAAAGACGGTAACGGATGATTATATAGCGTCAATATCTTCGTCAACCTCAGCACTATATGGCACGGTATCCGTGTTGAGAGAATTCAGCCGTTACCTTCGGGCTCGAGGATTCGATGCATATGTCATTCCACCAAAGATAGTCAGCCATTCCGTGGCAGAGGATCCCTATTTCTTCATGCCAGAGGAGATAGATGCTTTCTTTAGAGAGCTGGATAAAATCGAACCCAATAAAAGTTTCAAGGGACGAGAGCTTGTTTTTCCGGCGCTCTTCCGGCTTTTGTACTGTTGCGGTTTGCGTTGCAAGGAAGTCCGAACGCTGGAGTGCTCTAACGTACATATGGAGGATCGTTACATTGACATCATGCAGTCGAAAGGTCCTAAAAGCAGGCGGATATTCATCAGCGGCGAGCTTGCGGACTACCTCACAGGGTATGACTTGAAAATCCGTCTCCTGTTCCCGGACAGGAAATACTATTTCCCGCATGGGGAAAAGTGTTACGAGTCCTGTGCCATCTCGGGCAATTTCAGGAGGTTCTGGATGAAGGCTTTCCCTGATTTCGAACTGAAGACACGCCCGAGGGCTTACGACTTCCGCCATCACTTCGCGTGGAGCAACCTTAACC
>JAFTHD010000150.1 GCA_017457585.1 Bacillota bacterium
ACAACAATTGTCTTGTCCATCTTGTCGCTGATTACAACACCGACTCTTGTCTTTCTTCTGTTTCTATCAACTGCCATAATACATCCTCCTTTCTTAGCCGTTTACCTTTTCAAGTTCCTTCTCTCTGATGATGGTCTTGATTCTTGCAATATCTCTCTTTGTTTCTCTCAGCTTAACTGGATTCTCAAGCTGTCCTGTAACGTACTGGAATCTAAGGTTGAAGAGGTCTTTCTTCATCTTGATGAGCTCAGCGTTCAGTTCCAGTTCTGACATTTCTCTTATCTTGTTCAATTCCATTATGCTTCACCACCCTTTTCTTCCTTATCTGCGATGGCAAATTTACATTTTACCGGCAGCTTGTGTGATGCGAGCCTCATAGCTTCTCTTGCCTGAGCTTCTGTAACACCTTCGATTTCGAACATTACTCTGCCCGGCTTAACAACTGCTACCCAGTAATCAGGAGCACCTTTACCGGAACCCATACGAACGCCGGCAGGCTTCTTTGTAACTGATTTATGAGGGAAAATCTTGATATAAACCTTACCGCCTCTTTTTACAGATCTCGTCATAGCGATTCTGGCTGCTTCGATCTGGTTTGAAGTGATCCATCCACATTCAGTGGCAACGAGGCCATAATCACCATAAGTAACTGTGCTGCCCTTGATGGCTTTGCCCTTCATTCTGCCTCTGTGGACTCTTCTGTGTTTAACGCGCTTTGGCATTAACATGATATTGTCCTCCTTTCACTCTGTCTATTCTTCAGCTGCTGCTGTCTCAACTACTGCTTCAGGTGCTTCTGCTGCAGGCTCTTCAACCTTCTTCTTTTTTCTGATTCTCTGGTTAACAGCCTTTGGTGCAGCTTCTGCTCTGTCGTTTCTTCTGTCGTCTCTTCTCGGTCTTCTGTCACCATCTCTTCTTGGTCTTCTGTCGTTTCTTCTCTTACCGTTTCTTCTGTCGTCCTTTTCTTCAGGAACAGCCGGTTTGAGACCCTTGTCAAGGATTTCGCCGTGGTTGATCCACACCTTGATTCCCAGCTTACCGTAAGTGGTGTCAGCTTCTGCGAAACCATAGTCGATGTCAGCTCTCAGTGTGTGAAGAGGAACATTACCTTCGCTGTATTTTTCTGAACGTGCGATTTCGGCTCCACCAAGTCTTCCTGATGCCAGTACCTTGATACCCTTAGCGCCTGCCTTCATCGTTCTGCCGATGGCCTGCTTCATAGCTCTTCTGAAGGAAACTCTTCTCTCCAGAGCCTGCGCGATGCTCTCTGCAGTAAGCTGTGCGTCCAGTTCAGCTCTTCTAACTTCTCTGATTTCGATGACAACTGTCTTGCTTGTCAGTTTCTCAAGCTCTGCCTTCAGCTCGTCGATTCCTGCGCCGGAACGTCCGATAACCATACCAGGCTTTGCAGTCAAAACGATGACCTTAATCTTGTTCTCTGCAGCTCTCTCGATTGCAACCTTTGCAACGCCTGCAGCATACAGTTTGTCTTTTACATATTTTCTTACCTGATTGTCTTCAATAAGATAATCGGCAAACTTGCTTTTATCGGCATACCATTTTGAATCCCAATCCTGGATAACGCCTACTCTGAGTCCGTGAGGACTTACTTTCTGACCCATTAATGAAACCTCCTATCTTATTCCTTTTCCTTAAGAGTTACGCCAACGTGGCTGCTTCTCTTAAGAATGATTGATGCTCTACCCTGTGATCCGGCGCGCCATCTCTTCATAGTTGGTCCCTGGTTCACGTAAACTTCTGCTACGTAAAGGTTGTCAGTGTTCATTTCTTTCACGTCAGCGTTTGCTGCTGCTGAGCTTACAACCTTTTCTACTATTTCAGCTCCCTTACCAGGAGTGAACTTTAAGATGTTTAATGCCTCGTCTAAATCCTTGCCTCTTACCAGGTCAGCAACAGGCTTAAGCTTGATAGGAGACATTCTTACGTATTTTGCAACTGCTTTTGCTTCCATTTCTAATTATCTCCTTTACTTACTTTGATTTCTTATCAGCAGCATGACCTCTGTAGTTTCTCGTCGGAGCAAACTCTCCGAGTCTGTGGCCTACCATGTCTTCTGTGATATATACAGGCACGTGCTTTTTGCCATCATGAACGGCGATTGTGTGGCCCACCATCTGTGGGAATATAGTTGAAGGTCTTGACCAGGTCTTGATAACTTTCTTCTCGTTAGCTGCGTTCATATCTTCGATAGCCTTGAGCAGCTTTTCATTGACGAAAGGACCCTTTTTAAGTGATCTTCCCATTATTCATGCTCCTCCTTTTACTTCTCGTTTCTTCTCTTAACGATGTACTTGTCAGATGCGTTCTTCTTCTTTCTTGTCTTGTATCCAAGAGCAGGCTTACCCCAAGGAGTTACAGGGCTCTTTCTTCCGATAGGAGCTCTGCCTTCTCCACCACCGTGAGGGTGATCGTTAGGGTTCATTACAGAACCTCTGACTGTAGGTCGGATGCCCATGTGTCTCTTTCTTCCGGCTTTACCGATCTGGATGTTCTGATGATCCAGGTTGCCGACTTCACCGATTGTCGCTCTGCAGCTGATGGCTACCTTTCTTACTTCTCCGGACGGCAGTCTTACCTGTGCGTAGTTGCCTTCCTTAGCCATGAGCTGAGCGCCGTTACCTGCGGCTCTTACAAGCTGTCCACCCTTGCCAGGCTTCAGTTCAACATTGTGAATGATCGTACCTACAGGGATGTTTGCCAGTGGAAGAGCGTTACCTACCTGGATATCTGCTGCAGGACCTGATTCGATCTTTGCTCCGACTTCCAGCTTGTTCGGTGCGATGATGTATCTCTTCTCGCCGTCAGCGTATGTGATCAGTGCGATGTTAGCACTTCTGTTCGGATCGTATTCGATCGTTGATACTGTTCCAGGAATTCCATCCTTGTCTCTCTTGAAATCGATGATCCTGTACTTAGGTCTGTAGCCGCCGCCTCTGTGTCTAACGGTGATCTTACCTCTTGCGTTTCTTCCTGAATGCTTCTTCAGAGTGACTGTCAGTGACTTCTCAGGCTTTGAAGCTGTAATCTCTTCAAAAGTTGATACTGACATTCCTCTCAAACCAGGAGTGGTCGGATTGTATTTTTTGATTCCCATCTTTTCCTACCTCCTATATTACAGACTCTGGAAGAATTCGATTTCCTTGCTTGCAGGAGTGAGGGTCACGATAGCCTTCTTGCTTGCAGCAGTCTTTCCTACGTATCTTCCTAATCTCTTCTTCTTGCCTACAACGTTCATGATGTTTACCTTGGCAACTTCAACGCCGAAAATCTCTTCTACAGCGGCCTTCACCTCTGTCTTGTTCGCGTCTACTGCTACCTTGAATGTATATTTCTTGTCGGCTGCAACGTCCATACTTTCTTCGGAAATTACAGGCTTGATAATTACATCGTAAGGAGTCTTCATTATGCGTACACCTCCTCAATCTTCTTAACAGCTTCTTCGGTAACGATGAGGCTCGTGTGGTTGATCAGTTCATACACGTTCATTGTTCCTACGAGGGCTGTTCTGATTCCCTGAATGTTAGCTGCGGACTTGATTACGTTCTCGTCCTTCTCAGCAGTTACGATAAGCGCCTTCTTAGCTGCTCCGATGTTCTCCAGAACCTTAACCATTTCCTTTGTCTTAGGCTCTTCGAAGCTGAGCTTGTCAACTACGATGATTTCATCTTCTGCAACCTTTGATGAGAGTGCTGACAGCATTGCCAGTCTTCTCAGCTTCTTAGGCAGTGTGTATCTGTAGCTTCTTGGCTTTGGTGCGAATACGATACCGCCGCCAACCTGTGATGGATCTGTTGAGCTACCCTGTCTATGGCGTCCTGTTCCCTTCTGTCTGAAAGGCTTCCTTCCGCCTCCTCTGACTTCAGCTCTTGTCTTTGCAGACTGAGTACCCTGTCTCTTGTTTGCTAAAATGTTTTTTACTACTGCATGAACTGCATTCTGGTTTGGTTCGATTCCGAAGACAGCATCGTTAAGTTCGATCGTGCCAACAGCTTCGCCAGCCATGTTCAGCATTTTCACTTCTGACATTTTACTTCCTCCTTTCTGAAGTCATCTATTAGTTCTGACCCTTTACTGCGTACTGAACGCGTACGATTCCGCCCTTGTTTCCCGGAACTGCGCCCTTAACCAGTAAGAGGTTCTTCTCTTCAATAACTTTTACCAGCTCAACGTTCTGAACTGTTACAGTCTCGCGACCTGTTCTACCAGGACCAGCATTACCCTTGAATACCCTTGAAGGATACGTACCTGCTGCCAGAGCTCCGGCCAGTCTCTTGTGCTTGGAACCGTGGCTCATAGGGCCTCTGTGGTGGCCGTGTCTCTTGATGTTACCCTGGGTACCTTTACCCTTTGAAGTTCCTGTAACATCCAGCTTAACGCCTTCTTCAAAGTCTGCAACCGTCAGAACCTGTCCAACTTCGTAGGTTGCGCCTTCGTCTGCCTTGAACTCAGCCAGGTGCTTCTTAGGTGCGATTTCATTCTTCGCAAAGTGTCCTGTCATAGGCTTGTTGACTCTCTGTGGCTTAGCATCTTCGAAACCGATCTGAACTGCATCGTAGCCATCAGTCTCTACTGTCTTCACCTGAGTTACTACTGCAGGGCCTGCTTCGATAACGGTTACCGGAACAACTGCACCCTGTTCAGTAAAGATCTGAGTCATTCCCAGCTTCTTTCCCAAAAGTGTTTTCATTATTTTTCCTCCTTGAAACTTACAGCGGATCAAGCCCTAACCCGATTCGCGAAGTGAATCGCGTCTCAACTTGACGCAGTCGCTTTCGAGCCGGCTGAAGCCGGGAAAGCTTTGCATCAGACCTACCAACGATTCGCTCTTCGAATCGGGTTAGGGCTTGATCATACTAAGGGAGATTTCCCTTCGCTAATTAAAATTTATAACTTGATTTCGATATCAACGCCTGCAGGCAGATCCAGCTTCGTGAGAGCATCTGTAGTCTTAGCCGTTGCACTTGTAATATCGATTAATCTCTTATGAGTTCTCTGTTCGAACTGTTCTCTTGAATCCTTGTACTTGTGAACAGCTCTCAGGATCGTAACGACTTCCTTCTCTGTAGGAAGCGGAATCGGACCCTTCACTTCTGCGCCCGTCTTCTTTGCAGTCTCTACGATCTTTGCAGCCGACTGATCAAGAAGTGCGTGATCATAAGCCTTCAGCTTAATTCTGATTTTCTGTAATTCGCTCATTTTTTCCTCCTAAAAATCTTTTGTACAGTTTTCGCTATGCTCGTACAAGGGGTTCTAAATGCTGATTTTTCAACGTATACAGTGGAATTGCTTGCTTCGTACACGCGTCCGTGTGTTTCTATATCCACACACACTACAAAAAACAGCGAATCCCTTCGCCCTCATCAGGTGAGGACAATTCTCGGTGGAAATTCTCCCATAGCAAGGTAACTTCCCACTTCAACGCCTTACACAAGCCCTATTACTATAACTCATTTCATGTCTACATGCAAGAGATTTTTAGAAATTAGTTTTTGGTTTTTTGCACATGCAAAAGCCCTGCAAGCCTGTGATTTCAACGGGTTTAAAACCGAATCACGTACACTTTGTTCAGTGTTTCCATAATTCATCCCTTCACCAAAATAAAAAAATCGAGAAAATTTTTAAAAAAATAATCTCGATTCTCTAAATCACTGTATTTTCAACGTTTCCAGCTTTTACACCACCGGTTGTGTCTTAAACCTATGACAGCTACTATATGGGCACATTTCTCATCAGTCCTCCAGGAGAATACTCCCCCCGATAAACTCCCTGACGATGGAGTTATTCGGTATAAATTTCTCCCCTTTGATCGGGTCAAAATACCTGAGGAACTGTATCATTCTCCTCGCTTCTCCATAACTCTCCGAGGTCTCCGGCACCTCTTCAAGAAGCGGCTGCGCATACTTTTTCAAAACCGCAAGTTCGTATATGGTCGCCGAGTTAAAGAGCACGTCCGCCTCACCGTTGTACGGGAATATGTTTTTATCTTCCCCTGCTCTGACCTTCGGCCACGTCTCTATGGTCTTCTCCGCGTTATGGCCTCTGTGCTTGTTGTCCCTCACCATTCGCCTTAACATTCTGGCATCCGTTGTGGACATCCTGTTGTGAATATCTGTGTTAAGCTGAAGGAGCGGACTGATATAGATCTTGAACTTATTATCATCCGGCAGGAGCTCCGAGCTCTACGGATTCAGGGCATGGATTCCCTCAATCACCAGAACATCACCGGAGCCTAAAGTCAGATAA
>JAFTHD010000151.1 GCA_017457585.1 Bacillota bacterium
CGCGCATTGGTCGCAGGACTATGGCTATGCCCTCGAACAGGATGTGCCGGGTAAAACGTCTCTCTTCAGCAACACAGGCAGCGATGCCATCTCAGCCACGGAACCCACCACGCTAACCTTCGACCTGGCACCCAATGCCCTTCTCGGACGCATCCTCCATGTGGGCAGTAATGTCACCCCGGTTGGCATTCGATTGCGCAATCAGAGCGGTGTCTTCCGTATAGCCGAGGTAAGGCTGACGCCTACAGATTAACGAATACCGACAAATCTGTAAATAGTCGCTCGGCCTTCGAAAGCCGGACGACGGCAGAAAGCATGAAAAGGGATGCGGGAAAGGGCTTTGCCGACATCACCCTGCGTGATAGCCCGCGGCATAAGGGCCATAATAGGGTCAGGGATAGGTAAAAATTGCAAAATTATAGTGGAAGGAATGAAGAATTCTCCGATTTTTGTCTTTTATAAAAGATAAAACAGCTATCTTTGCAGCGGATTCCCATTATAAAAGACATGAATGCTATCATTAGGCAGAGCTATCTCGACAAGATTGTGAAGTATCTGGGCCGGGACACTATCATCATACTGACAGGCCAGCGCCGTGTCGGCAAGAGCTACATACTGCGCCTCCTGCGTGACCTTTTGGCGGCAGAAGAGTCGGCAAACATCATATTCATCGATAAGGAGAAGCATGAGTTTGACAGCATCAACACCTATCAGCAACTGAACGCTTACATCGACGAGAGGCGTGATGTTTCACGGAAAAACTATATCCTCGTTGATGAAATACAGGAAATCGAGCAGTTTGAGAAGTGCGTCCGCAGCTACTATGAGGAGCCCGATATTGAAATCATCATCACGGGGTCCAATTCCAGTATGCTCAGCAGCGACCTGAGCAGCAGAATCGGTGGACGCTACAAGGAAATCTACGTACAGGCGCTGAGCTACGAGGAATTCCTGCTCTTCCACCAGCTTCAGGACTCCGACGAAGCCTTGGCACTGTACCTTCAGTTCGGCGCCTTGCCAGGTTTGCTGAAAATGGGGCTTGACGAGCAGGATGCACGTGAGTATCAGACAGACGTCTACCATACCGTCCTACTGAAAGATGTCATCTTACGCAACAACATCCGCAACGTGGCATTCCTCGAGAACCTGGTGCGTTTCCTCTCCGACAATGCAGGAAAGATTATCTCTGCCAACAGCATCGCCAAGTATATGCGGGCACAGGGCGATAGCATAACCCCTACGGTGATTATCAACTATATCAAGTTCCTGTGCGATACCTTCATGATACACAAAGTGAACCGATATGACATTCACGGGAAGAAGTTATTTGAAAGCAACGACAAATACTACTTTGAAGATCACGGAATCCGCAACGCCCTTGCCGGTGGTCGGCGCGAAGGCGATATAGAGAAGATTATCGAGAACGTCATATTCAACCACCTTGTCCGCCTGGGGTATGAAGTCACCATTGGCCAGCTACAGGCTGGGGAAATCGACTTCGTGTGTAACAAACCAGAAGGGCTTAGACTGTACGTGCAAGCGTCCTATATCATCGCCGACGAAACAACACGTGAGCGTGAGTTCGGCAATCTCCGGGCAATCAAGGACAACTATCCCAAGTATGTCATCTCCACGACTCCCCTTGTCTCCCGGGCTGATGACAACGGCATCACTCATCTCCATCTGAGACGTTTCCTGATGAAGGGATTCGACTGACAACGTAATAGAA
>JAFTHD010000152.1 GCA_017457585.1 Bacillota bacterium
CGAATCCACATCGTCAGACAGAACAAGGTCAGCTGTGCTGTCCACAATGTCGGTTATCATCTTTGTGATGTCGTCCTTCATGTTTTCCCCGTCAAGAACGAGGCGGCGCTCACGGTAGATATCCTCACGCTGCTCATTATTGACCTGGTCATAATCGAGAAGATTTTTACGGATACCGAAGTTGTTGAACTCAATCTTCTCCTGCGCTTTCTCGATGGCGCTTGAGAGCATCTTGTGCTCTATCTGCTCATTCTCCGCAACGCCGAGGGATGTGAATACCTTCATCAGTCTTTCAGAACCGAACAGGCGCATCAGGTCATCCTCGAGGGAAATGTAGAATCTTGACTCACCGGGGTCGCCCTGACGTCCGGAACGTCCACGCAGCTGATTGTCGATACGGCGGGATTCATGGCGCTCGGTGCCGACTATCTTGAGGCCGCCGGCTTCCCTTGCCACGTCATCAAGCTTGATGTCCGTACCACGGCCTGCCATGTTGGTAGCTATGGTCACGGCGCCTGCCTGTCCGGCCTGGGCGACTATCTCAGCCTCTATCTCATGATACTTGGCATTCAGCACGTTATGCGGAATGCCTTCCCTCTTGAGCATGCGGCTGAGCAGCTCCGATGTCTCGATGGTGATGGTACCGACAAGTACCGGCTGCTGCTTTGCATGCGCTTCCTTGACGGATTCAACTACTGCGTTGAATTTTTCCTTCTTGGTCATGTATACGGCGTCATCGAGGTCCTTCCTCTGCACCGGCTTGTTGGTCGGGATCTCCACAACGTCCATTGCATAGATATCACGGAATTCCTTCTCCTCGGTGAGAGCCGTACCGGTCATGCCGCCTTTTTTGTCAAATTTGTTGAAGAAGTTCTGGAAGGTAATGGTCGCCAGAGTCTTGCTCTCACGTTTGACCTTCACATGCTCCTTGGCCTCTATCGCCTGATGCAGACCGTCCGAATAACGGCGGCCCGGCATAATACGTCCTGTAAATTCATCTACTATGAGGATCTCGTCATCCTTGACCACGTAGTCCTGGTCCTTGTGCATCAGGTTGTTCGCGCGGAGCGCAAGGATGATATTATGCTGGATCTCAAGATTTTCAGGATCCGCCAGGTTTTCGATACTGAAGAATTTTTCTACCTTCTCAACACCCTGTTCTGTCAGGTTGACGATCTTGTCCTTTTCATTAACGACAAAGTCTCCTGTCTCTACTACTTCCTCGCCCATGATTGCGGCCATTTTTGTCATCTCATGGCTGGCTTCGCCCCGCTCCAGCTGACGGGCAAGAATATCGCAGACCTCATAAAGCTTGGTAGACTTGCCGCTCTGGCCTGAAATGATAAGCGGAGTACGGGCTTCGTCTATAAGAACAGAGTCGACCTCGTCGATGATGCAGTAGTGGAGCTCTCTCTGTACCAGCTGCTCCTTGTATATTACCATGTTGTCACGCAGATAGTCGAATCCCAGCTCGTTATTGGTGACGTAGGTTATATCACAGGCATATGCGGCGCGGCGTTCTTCAGGCTTCATGTCATTCAGGACAACGCCGACCGTAAGGCCCAGAAATTCGTGAACCTTGCCCATCCATTCCGCGTCACGCTTTGCCAGGTAATCATTGACGGTGACGATATGCACGCCTCTTCCTTCTAGAGCATTGAGGTAAGCCGGAAGTGTCGAGACCAGAGTCTTTCCTTCACCGGTCTTCATCTCGGCGATACGGCCCTGATGAAGAATGATCCCGCCGATTATCTGTACGCGGTAGTGCTCCATCCCGAGGACACGCACTGCGGCTTCGCGCACTGTCGCAAAGGCTTCAGGCAGGATGTCGTCAAGTGTTTCACCGTTTGCCAGCCGCTGTTTGAACCATTCTGTCCTGGCGCGCAGCTGCTCGTCAGAGAGGCCCTGCATCTCTGAACGGAGGCTCTCGGTTTTCTCCACCAGCGGCATGATACGTTTTACTTCACGCTCACTGTGTGTTCCAAAAAATTTTGTAAAAATGCTCATTTATAATACTCCATTCCTGTTTCACTCTGTAAAAGCGTCTTGTAACTGCTTCAGATCATACTGAAAAGTTACAGCATTTTATATTCTATCACTTAAACAGGAATATGGCAAGCAAAAGAAAGGAGCGCCGAAATGGCGCTCCCTGATTTTTATACTTCCGGTTCGATCAGACCGTAAGTGTTTCCTTTTCTCTTATATACTACATTCACCTGATCCGTC
>JAFTHD010000153.1 GCA_017457585.1 Bacillota bacterium
AACGTTGAAGTTCACAACGAACGTCTTAGGAGTCAAGTTAGATTTCTTGTTCCCACTCGTGTCACCGATCGTAAGGGTTACTGTATGAGCGCCTACTGCAAGGTCATCCTTAGGAGTAACTCTGATAAGTGTTTTTCCGGGTGTTTCGCCATCTGCTGATTTGTATACCTTAATGGCAGTCTTTTCACCTGTTGTAGAATTTGCTTTGAGGTGTTCGTCAGCTGTTCCATCTTTCGCCTCGTCCCAAGTAACCGTGAACTGATTGGTGTTACCTGAAAGTATGATATCTGTGTCAATATCTGCAAGTGAAAGACTCTCGAGAGTAAATTCTACCCATCCTGCTGTGCCTGCTGCATAAGGGCAAGGCGGTCAACGATGAAGAAGAACTGCGGGATAATGCCCTGTTTGGAGTAATACTCAGTCAGGAACTTCACGTTGTAGTATGCGAGTGCGGTTTTTCCGCTGCCCTGTGTGTGCCAGATGATTCCTTTTCGGACATCCTGATCCAGGGTTTTCTCTATAGCCTTCGTAGCGAATATCTGCGGGTAACGCATGATATGCTTCTGGAGTCCGTTCGGCTCATCAACGTAGCAGATTCCATATTTCAGTAGGAAACGGAAACGGTTGAAGGAGAAAAGGCTGGTGACAATCCGTTTGGTGGGAGTGTCAAAATTGTCGCGGTTCTGGAGGTAGGCCTCACTGGCTATGTATGCCTCAACGTTGTTGTCCGCCAGAATTATCTGTTCCTTCTTGTATGAAAGCGGCTCAAAATACTGAAGAATCGGGAAGGAGGTTTGTCCATCCTCTCGGAAACAGTTGTAGCAGGTATTGTGACGGCCAATGGTAGCATAATAGACGCCCTGGGTGAGAAGGTCGTCGTACTCCATATCGTTGGAGAAGACCATCACCTGGGTGATGTTGAGATAGCGACGGAACTTGGTGTTCTCAAAGCGCTTCTTCATCCGGTCGGTCTCGGCCTTGATCCCCGTGTCGTTATTCTCCTTCTTGACTTCGATGAATGCAAGCGGAAGACCGTTGATGAAAAGTGTTATGTCCGGTCGGAAATTGTCGGATGATTTATCGCCACAGGTCATCTCCGTGGCCACCTGGAAGGTGTTATTGCGTCGGAAGTTATCTTCACTGGACAAGTCTATGATGCGGCCGACACCAGGCTCCTGGAGAATCTTGTTGAAGAACTCGCGGCCCAGGTCATCGTTATTCAGGGAATCTTGAATATCTTGAAGCTTTTTTGCAGCATCGGCTTCTTCAAGACCGGGATTCAGGGAAATGAAGGCATCTGTAAAATGCTTTGTCAGGATATTTGTCAAGGGATCGAATTCAACCGCAGGTACGCCATACTTCTTCACCCCGTTCTGAGATACATATTCGTATCCCATCGTGACGAGGTGCATGATAGTCGGGAATTTGACGCGACTGTCTTCGCTGAATGCTCTGCTCATTTTTTGACTTCTTCACATTAAAGTTCAAATTTAACGATTTTTTATGTAAAGTCGTATAAAGAAGTGCAACAAAATGAATTTGCCAAGGTAAATTGACAGACAGTTGTCATAAATGCTGACTCCAAAATACAAAAAGCCCCGGCACGGTTTGGTGTCGAGGCGGAGGGATAGGGCGGGGTGAAATTACAGTGGCTCGTTGGCGCGCTGGTTGATGAAATCTATGATGCCGTCCACGTGGAGGGTGATGATGGCTTTCTTTCCTTCGTCGGATTCCAGGAAGGCTAGGCTGAGGGGTGAATCCATGAACCCATTCTCCGTGAGCACCGCCGCGCAGAGCGTATGCTTGAGAATGTAATACGGCACCTCGATGTCCGGATCCCAGTCGGAGAAATCGGCCCTGAGACGGTGCCCCGGCAAATGCTTGATGGCGGCGGTTTTCTCGGCCTCAACAAGGACCTCGGTGGCACTCGGATGCTGCGGCAGCAGCAGGTGTTCCCCAAAGAGACACTGGGTCATGGTCCAGCTGGCGGGTAGGATGCCCTGGGCTTTGAGCCGGGGATGAGGCAGAGATTCTTCGCCGCGCTCAGAATGACAGGGCGAGATCCTTCGCTGCGCTCAGGATGACAGGTGTAGCGCCAGTCGGGCTCCTTGGCTTCGGGGTGCTCGCGGAAGTAGTCGGCCGGGGTTTTGTGGTAGGCGCAGG
>JAFTHD010000154.1 GCA_017457585.1 Bacillota bacterium
AGAAAGAGAGAGAAAGGAGCGTATCGTTATTAAGACAGTGCTTATCTCGCTCAAGGACTTGATTAACGAAATGTCAGAAGAGGAGTTAAACAGACTCCTCTCTTCTTTTGATTGTGTCCTGGATAGCGATATTGAATACTTTCTGAAAAACCGCGCCATGACCTATGAGGAACTTTCAAAGGCACGGACGTTTTTGATTTTTGATGAATACGAACTGGCAGGCAAGAACATTAGAGAAGTGAACGTTCTTGGTTACATTGCACTTGCGCTCAAGGTACTTACTGTACCTGAAGATACTTCAAATCGAACGAGAAAAGAAATTGATGGCCTCAGCGCGAAGATTCACGGAGAACAGATTACAGCATTTCCGGTATATTTAATCGGACAACTTGGTCGAAATACCAACATATCAAGTAGTGATTTCTCCGGTGAACAACTGATTGAATATGCATATGAAGTCATACAGCCTGCTGTGAACGCGGTTGGCGGCCGGTATATATTGATCGAATGCCGTGATGATGAGAATCTTATCTCATTCTATAGTAATAATGGGTTCACTTCCTTTGCGAATATCCCCGATCATGACAAAGCAATGGTACAGATGATTAGAAAAATATGATTCCGGAATATTGATTTCATTTTGATTGCACAGGTGAACTGAGGGGCGTTGCCGATGATGGGAAGTTAAGCACCTATGACTTACTGTTAACATTAAGAAAGCGGAGAGTGATGACACGCATTATCATCTCTCCGCCGTTTTGTTGTATCGAGCTCTTAGTAGTTTCATTTTACGCCATTTTTACGCCATTCTACCATCGATTTATAAAGAACTATATGAAGATATATGGACTTGAGTTATCTGAAGAACCAGTATCCATAGGGAATTATAGACTTTTATCGATTTATATAGATTTATATCTTTTTGTCATCAGATTACAATGCCAAGCTTCATGAATCTTCCGTTCTCCTTTTCTTTTTGTTTTTGATTCCATCAAATTATATCATTGCATGAGATGTTTCTCAACAGGATAACGGTTTTCAGTTTTGCATTGAGGAAACCTAAGTACCCTCCGAAGGGGGAGGTGTTATGAATGACCGACCGGTAGAATGATAATTCAAAAAATGCCTCAAAACCCATTGATGTGCAGAGCCTGCCATGCTATGATGATTAAACCTATAGAGTTAATAGGTGAAGGAGGCAAGTGAAATGAAAAAAGCGGTTTTGCCTATCATTGCGGCGGTCATAGTCTGCATAGCGGTTGTCGTTATCATGATCGTTCCGAGAGGTGGAAGCGAGCAGACGGCGGAGATGGATTTACAGGGAGAGTCTGCTGTTCAGGCATCTGTAAGCTATGCGGATACGGATGAAGATGGGAACTTCTTTATTCCTGCATCGAGCCTTTCGCAGGATCAGGTGCAGTTCGTGAGACTGTCCGATGACAGCAAGATAGAACTGATCGCAAGGATCGGTGATGACGGCACCCCAAAGGTGGCACTCGGAACGTGCCAGTCATGCAACGGTGCACCTGGAGCATTCTACTCTCAGGAGGGGGATATCATCCAGTGCAACAACTGCGGACTCACCTTTGAGCTGGGTGTTATCGACGCACCGGGAGATGGCTGCCATCCTATCTCAATCGATGAATCCCTGGTTTCTACAGATGAAAACGGGATAACTTTACAGGCGGATGGAATCCTCTATTATGAGGAACTGTTTGCCGATGTTGCGGAGCACTGAGTATGGCAAAAGTCCAGGTTGCAGTAATTCCTGTCGAGGGGATGTTCTGCAATGCGTGTGAAAACAGAATACAGGGCGCGCTGATGGGGCTGCCGGGTGTGAAGAGCGCTGAAGCGGATTTCACAAAGGGGCAGGTCAGAGCCATATGGGATCCGGATAAGGTGAGCGTGGAGACGGTCAAGAAGACCATCGAAGACGAAGGCTACAAAGTTGCGCAGAAGGGCTCCGGGATGCAGGTTTCGTCGATATTGATAATCCTGCTCGCCCTTTACATGATTGCAGATCATCTGGGATGGACAAACGCCTTTAACGTGTTCCCGCAGGTTGAGTCGGACGTCACCCTGGGCGCCGTGTTCGTAATCGGCCTTCTGACAAGCGTACACTGCATTGCAATGTGCGGCGGAATCAACCTTTCGCAGAGCACCCTTGCAGCAAGCGTAGGCAAAAAGGTGCTGGTGTCGAACCTTAAGTACGGAGCCGGCCGTGTGATTTCATACACGGTGATTGGAGGACTTGTAGGCGGAATCGGAAGCGTGATTTCCTTTGGGGGAGCACTCAAGGGCATAGTGGCGATTATCGCGGGAGCAGCAATGCTGATCATGGCTCTCGGAATGCTCGGCGTGTTTAAATCTTTCAGGGCGCTGCCGCTCCATCTTCCGAAGGGGCTGTACGGCACCGTTTCGGCCAAAGTGGGAGGAGGTTCTTTCGTAATCGGCCTTCTCAACGGCCTCATGCCTTGCGGACCGCTGCAGGCCATGCAGATTTATGCGCTTTCCACAGGAAGCCCGGTAACTGGCGCACTTTCGATGATGCTCTTCGCCCTCGGGACCCTGCCGCTTACCTTTGGATTCGGCGCATTTGCAGGGAAGCTGAACAAGAGCTTTTCAAGATATATGCTCACCGTCTCTTCCATCATCATCTTTATGATGGGCATGCATATGGTAAACACGGGACTTGCACTGTCGGGGTCGGGGCTTCCTGCAAAACAGTCCGATGCAGCCTTGATGGCTGAAGTTTCGGGAGATGTGCAGAAGATAGAAACGGAGATCGATTACGGGAAATACCCTGCTTTCGCTGTGAGAAGTGGTATCCCGGTGGAGTGGAATATCGTCGTCCCTGCAGGCAAGCTCAACGGCTGTAACGGTGAAATCATCGTGCCGGAATACGACCTGGACGTTAAGCTCTCGGAGGGGGATAATCTCGTTAAATTCACACCGAAAGATACGGGAACCGTAAGGTACAGTTGCTGGATGGGCATGATAAAGAGTTCAATAGAAGTCGTTGAATAATCAAAAGAGCCGTTATTTGCCGGCTCTTTTTTTGAGAATGATATAGAGCAATGCGCAGAATAGCGCGATTGCAAGGCTGATCACCTGCGCCTGTTTGAAAGGGCCTATCATGAGGCTGTCGGTTCTCAGGGCTTCTACGAAAAACCTTTCTGCGGAATACAGGATTCCGTACAGGCAGATGATCTGTCCCGGAAACTTCCTCTTCCGGTCTATGCATAGAAGCAGGATGAACAGGAAGAAACACCATATGGATTCATAGAGAAATGTAGGGTGGTAAGTGGCGCCATCTATGGTGACAGCCCACGGCAGATTCGTAGGCCCGCCGTGCGCCTCGGAGTTAAAGTAGTTCCCCCGCCGTCCTATGGCCTGGCCAAGTGCAATGGACGGGGCTGCCAGGTCGAAGAGATTGAGCGGACGCACTTTCCAGATGGCGCAAAGAATCAGCGCGACTCCGAGCCCTGCGATGAGACCGCCGTGAACCGCGAGACCGCCCATCCTGATATTGATCATCTTCCCTATATCACCTGCGTACATGGACCAGTTGAA
>JAFTHD010000155.1 GCA_017457585.1 Bacillota bacterium
AGAAAGCAGGTGCAAAGAAATGTTAAAAGGTAAGACAGCCGTAATTACAGGCGGAGTCAGAGGAATCGGAAAGGCCATTGCAGAGACCTACTGCAAGAACGGCGCAAACGTTGTAATCGTCGATATTGCAAGCCAGGAAGCATTCACAGAGACGGAAGAGGAACTGAAAGCGTATGGCACAAGAGTCATAACCGTGAATAGCGACATCACCAATCCAAAGACGGCAGAGGGTGTTGCACAGCTCATAAAGGACGAGTTCGACAAGAAGGTAGACATCCTGGTAAACAACGCAGGCATCACCAACGATAAGCTGATCATGAAAATGGCGCCTGAAGATTTCACAAAGGTGATCGACGTCAATCTGAACGGTGCTTTTTACATGATGAAGGAACTGTCCGCCCTCATGGTTAAGCAGAGAAGCGGCTCCATCATCAACATGGCTTCCGTTTCGGGACAGAAGGGGAACCCGGCTCAGGTAAACTACAGCGCTTCAAAGGCAGGCATCATCGGAATGACGCTGAGCACTGCGAAAGAACTGGGAAGAAGAGGAATCAGGTCAAACGCCATCGCTCCGGGATTCGTTCAGACAAGCATGACGGATGCACTGACAGACGATCAGAAGGAAGCGGCGGCAGCTCAGATAAGCATGAAGAGACTGGGACAGCCTCAGGATATCGCAAACGTTGCGCTTTTCCTGGCATCTGATCTCAGCTCCTACGTTACAGGTCAGGTCATCGCAGTTGATGGCGGAATCATAATGTAGGCAAGGAGGTAAACATGGCAAAGAGAGTAGTAGTAACGGGAATCGGCGTCGTATCGCCGATAGGAAATAACGTGGAGGACATGTGGGCTTCCATCAAAGCCGGAAAGCACGGCATCGGCGTTGTAACGAGATTTGACATCGAAGGCTCCAAGGCAATTATGGCTGCGGAAGTAAAGGATTACGATTTTGGCGATAAGAGAGCTGCCAAGAGACTCGACAGATCCAACCAGATGGCGATTACGGCAGCAAGAGAAGCGTATAAGGATGCCGGTCTCATCTGCGGCAAGGAAGATGATCCTGCAGATTACAACGTTGACCCGAACCGATTCGGAGTTTACGGGAGCACCGGAATCGGTGGTGTTACCACCTTTGAAAACGAAGTAACCAAGTGCGTTACCAAGGGTAATCTGAACAGGGGATCTGCTATGCTGGTACCTATGATGATGCCGAACGCAGTGGCAGGAAATATCTCCATGGATCTCAACGCAAAGGGCCCGAGCTTCTGCGTATCATCGGCTTGTGCTACGGGAACTCACGCAATAGGCGAAGCTTTCAGAAACATCAAGTTCGGATACAGCGATGTAGTTATGGCAGGCTCGACAGAGTCAGTTCTTTCACCGGTAGCCTACTCGGGATTCGCAAACATGACGGCTATGTCGTCATCGGAAGATCCTGACAGAGCGTCCATCCCGTTTGATAAGGACAGAAACGGATTCGTACTGGGAGAAGGTGCAGGCTTCGTCGTTCTCGAAGAGTTGGAG
>JAFTHD010000156.1 GCA_017457585.1 Bacillota bacterium
ATCGTAAGGAATCCTGCAAAGTGCATCAAGTGCATGCGCTGCATCCAGATCTGCGATAAGGTTCAGGGAATGAACGTATGGGATCTGACAGGAACTGGTGCAAGGACTACCGTTGGCGTTGCAGGAAACGTTAAGATAGAAGAGGCTAAGTGCGCATACTGCGGACAGTGCATCACTCACTGCCCTGTTGGAGCACTTAGAGAAAAGAACAGCCTGAAGGAGATCTACGATGCTCTGGCTGACCCTGATACGATCACCATGGTTCAGGTAGCGCCTGCCGTAAGAGCGGCATGGAGTGAAGAACTGGGTATGGCGAGAGAAGACGGCTCCATGGGCAAGATGGTAGCGGCTCTGAGGAAGATCGGATTCGACTACATCTACGATACAGTATATTCTGCTGACCTTACCATCATGGAAGAGGGAAGCGAATTCATAGAGAGATTCACGCATAAGGAAGACTACAGTTGGCCGATGTTCACATCCTGCTGCCCTGGCTGGGTAAGGTTTGCAAAGCTGGAGTACCCTCAGTACATTAACAACCTTTCCACTGCCAAGTCACCGCAGCAGATGTTCGGAGCCATGGCGAAGACGATCATGGCGGAGAAGGCCGGCGTCGATCCTAAGAAAGTGTTCTCCGTATCCATCATGCCTTGTACTGCAAAGAAGTATGAATGTGACGTTGATCAGGTCAACGATGCGGGTGCAGGCCAGGACGTAGATCTGGTTCTCACCACGAGAGAACTGGACAGACTCATCAGAGCTGACAGAATCGATATGGCCAATATCGAAGAGGAACCGTTCGACGATATCTTCGGAGCAGGCACAGGCGCCGGCGTCATCTTCGGCGCTACAGGCGGTGTAATGGAAGCTGCTTTGAGATCGGCATACTTCCTCATCACAGGCGAGAATCCTCCTGCTGACGTATTCAAGGACGTAAGAGGACTGGACGGCTGGAAGGAAGCTACATTTGAAGTTCAGGGAATGCCTGTTAGAGTTGCCGTTGCCAGCGGACTTGGCAACACGCGTAAGCTGATGGAAGCCATCGACAAGGGCGAGGCCACCTACGACTTCGTTGAGATCATGGCTTGCCCTGGCGGATGCGCAGGCGGCGGCGGACAGCCTATCCACGATGGACAGGAACTGGCCGGCATCAGAGGACAGCACCTGTATGGTCTGGATAAAGTAAACGAGCTGAGATTCTCCCACGAGAACCCTGCTGTGCTCCTGACATACGATGACTTCCTCGAGAAGCCGAACTCCCACAAAGCTCACGAGCTGCTCCACACGGAGCTGGCTTCATGGGACCTTTAAAAGGGGTAACCTGATATAAGCGATAAAGGGACTGCAATATGCGGCCCCTTTTCATGTGCGCTTTAGTGCGCATTTTCACGTGCGGATGAAGCCTTGCGGCATGAAATTTCGTGCACAAACTTTGTACGAAAAAAAGGCCAAAACTTTCTGTTTACAAGCCCTTCGGACAGGTTCATAATCAGTCATAAAGAAATTTTCTCACTGGTATCAAAATGTGCGGAGGTAGGAAACGTGGAATCTTTGAATCAGGAAGATAAACTGTTCGGTAAAAACTGGTGGAAGACATTTGCCATCGACTTCATATGGGTGCTGGCGGGCTGTATTTGCAATGCTTACGCCCTTGTCGACATACTCATGCCATACGGCCTTGCTTCCGGAGGATTAAATGGCATCGCCGTTCTGATCAAGCTGATTGCGCCTATCGACATCGCCATCGTCATGTACGTGCTCAGCGGAATCATCGTTGTCGTTGCCTGGATATTCCTGGGCTTCGGAGAAGTTCGCAAAGTTTTGATGGTATCAATCATGTCTCCGGCCACCATATTCATGTTTGAGCGTTTCAACCTGCCCCTCCTCGATGAGGATGACATACTGTTGGCGTCGATTTTTTGCGGCATATTCTACGGACTTTCGACGGCCTGCGTGTTCCACAGGGGCTACTCCTTCGGCAGCACCGACACTCTTGCCAAGGTTCTTCGCAAAAGGTTGTGGCCGCACATTTCACAGACAAAAATCATGACTGCAATGAATGCAGCCATCATCATAACCTGCGCCTTTACCATGGGGAAGAACATCGCCCTTTATGCGCTGATTACCCAGTTCATTTCCACAGAGACCATTGAGCTGATTCTTCACGGCCTGCGAAAGAAGATGGTGCAGATCGTCATCATCACCGACAAGCACGAGGACATTTGCAGACATATCATCAATAAGATGAACAGGGGCGTGTCCATCAACCACGTGTTCGGCGGATACTCCCGTGAGGACAGGACGGAACTCAGGTTTATCTGCACCACGAGAGAGGAAATCCAGTTCCGCAAAGACCTGCGAGAGCTGGATCCTGACGCCTTCGTGACCATAACCTACGTGCAGGACGTATGGGGCAACGGATTCAACTCCATGGAGGATGACGAGATCGAATAAGATTGCTGTAAAAAGCGACAGGTGAGAAGCAGGTGGTAGCGGTGACTCGGCAATATGTGCCGGCGCGTATTCTAATCGGCCGGGATAAACGAGCCGCATAAGGGACCTGAACAGAATGAATCTGACAACGGCGAGCTGCACTGGCGGCTCGCTTTTAGTATGCACAAAATGATAAAATTAGAAGAAAAATGCTAAATTGAGAGCCTATATGCCTTGCACTCCTATTGGGGGGGTGATAAAATGGTTATGACTAAAAAGAATCGCTTTTTTAGTTTGCACTCGTGCGAAAACGTTTTCGCATATACCGACGTTTAAGAATTTTGTCAGGAGAGTAATCAAAATGGGTAGAGGTAAGGTAGGAAAGTTAGTATTAAGTTTCGTCATAGCGGTGACGATGACATTTACGCCGGTGTTCGGCTCTTTTGCAAACAATGCATTCGCGGTTAGCAGCGGAACGGGCACGGCTTCCGAGGCGGCGACAGTCGAGCAGGACAAACAGATTGCCGATGAATCGAGGGAGGCCCAGGCGGCGTCCGAGGAATCGCAGCCGGCAGAAGCGCAGGCAGACAAACATCAGCCGGCAGAGGAAGAAGCGGCAGATGTTACAGAGCCTGCAGCAAAGGACGATAAGGCAACTGCACCGAAGGCGAAAGCGCCAAGGAAGGCAGCAGGGGCAACGAGCGGCAATGCTATCACTGCGAATGATGGATTTAATACTCCGGTTACAATCAACTTCACAGGCAATGATGTTGATAATATTTCAGGAGAGTATTATATCCTTGCAACGATTTCAGGTGTAACCGATAACGATGGAAACACCCTGGATGATTTCTTTATGCTGCATAAGATTGAGAACGATGACTTAAAAAAAGGCATAACCATAGGCAGAAATTATAGTTTCTCAATGAACTTGTACATTTTCTCTTACATGGGGAATAATGGTTATTCAGACAAACATTTTGGCGGAAGTACGCTCAGCATTTCTTTAATCAAATCAAGTGATGGATGGGGAATTAGTGATAGTGATGTTAGATATAATCCAAA
>JAFTHD010000157.1 GCA_017457585.1 Bacillota bacterium
GAGATTCAGAAGATAGAAGTATTCAGCTATGAAGATTACAAGAACCTGGTTGACTGGGATGCAGTTCAGGAATTCAGAGACAGAGCGCTCAATCCTGAGCATCCGGTAATCAGAGGATCCGCACAGCAGCCTGAAATCTTCTTCCAGGCAAGAGAGTCGGCTAACAAATTCTACGATGCGATTCCTGAAATCGTAGTCGAATACATGGACAAGATCAGCGAGCTGACGGGAAGAAGCTATCATCCTTTCGACTACGTTGGAGCGCCTGACGCAGAGAACGTAATCGTGGCAATGGGCTCGATTTGCGAGACCATTGAAGAGACCATGAACAAGATGGTAGATGAAGGTCACAGAGTAGGTCTCATAAAGGTTAGACTTTACAGGCCGTTCGTTAAGGAGTACTTCATGAGCGTACTCCCGAGAACTGTAGAAAGAATCGCAGTGCTCGACAGAACCAAGGAACCCGGCTCAATCGGAGAACCGCTCTATCAGGATGTTAAGACGGCTCTTTACGGTGAGAAAAACGCGCCTGAAATATACGGCGGCAGATATGGACTCGGATCGAAGGATACAACGCCTGGAATGGTTCATTCCATTTACGATAACCTGTATCACCACAAGCCTAAGAACAACTTTACGGTAGGTATCGAGGACGACGTAACAGGTCACTCGCTTCCGTTTACAGCCGGTATCGCAAGAGAACCTGAGGGAACGATCAAGTGTAAGTTCTGGGGTCTCGGTTCCGACGGTACTGTAGGTGCTAACAAGACAGCCATCAAGATCATCGGTGATAAGACGGATCTCTATGCGCAGGGCTATTTCGCTTACGACTCCAAGAAATCCGGAGGTCTTACCGTATCTCACCTGAGATTCGGACAGCACCCGATCCAGTCGACTTACCTGATAAACCAGGCAGACTTTGTAGCATGTCATAATCAGGCATATATAAGGCAGTATGACATGCTTAAGGACGTGGTAAAGGGCGGAACCTTCCTGCTCAATACGAGATTCTCCGATGAGGAACTGAGCGATCACCTTCCTGCAAGGATGAAGAGGCAGCTGGCTAAGAAGGACATCAAGTTCTATGCGATCGATGCAACTGATATTGCAGAGAAGGTCGGCCTTGGTTCAAGAATCAACATGGTAATGCAGGCAGCATTCTTCAAGCTGACTGAGGTAATTCCTCTTGATAACGCTATCAAGTACCTGAAGGAAGGTATTGAAAAGACATACAAGAAGAAGGGTCAGAACATCGTTGATATGAACTGTGCTGCCGTAGATGAAGGTATCAACGCAATCAGAGAGATACACGTACCTGCTGAGTGGGCAGATGCACAGGATCCTAAGACGAAGTACGAAGAGCTTCCTCAGTTTATCGAGGAGATGCTGATTCCGATGAACAGCCAGGAAGGTGACGACCTGCCTGTCAGCGCTTTCGATGATATTGAAGACGGTACATTCCCATCGGGAACTGCTGCTTACGAGAAGAGAGGTACTGCAATCCACCTGCCTGAGTGGCAGCCGGATAAGTGTATTCAGTGTAACCAGTGCTCCTTCGTTTGCCCTCACGCTGCAATAAGACCTATGCTCCTCACAGCTGAAGAGAAGGCAAATGCTCCTGAAGGTTTTGTAACCATTCCTGCGAAGGGCAAGGGTATTTCAGGACTCAACTACAGAATCCAGCTTTCAGCTATGGACTGCCTCGGATGCGGAAACTGCGCAGACATCTGTCCATCAAAGGATAAGGCACTCGTGATGAAGGGATTCGGAGAAGTCGAGGAAGAGAAAGTCAACTGGGATTACGGTATTAAGATTTCGAGAAAAGACGAGAAGGTTGATACGAAGACCGTTAAGGGTTCACAGTTCGCGAAGCCTTACATCGAGTTCTCGGGA
>JAFTHD010000158.1 GCA_017457585.1 Bacillota bacterium
AACGGCCTAGAAAATGCCTAGGGTACCTAACCCCGGATGAGGTTTATTATTCAAAATCGTTGCACTTGACTTGACAATTCAAGGATGAAAAAGGGAAGAAGATGATGCAGGAGGAGATCATAAGACGGGCAGAATCGGTGGGAATCAGGATCTATCCGACGCGAATACTCTATCAGGATCCTGCGCACTGTCCGGATTCTCAGGTGCTTCTTGGGATTTCAACAATAGATGAAGAGGACATGGAAATGTTAATGAAACTTTTCGGTTCTGCCTTGTAACAATCACATTTCATTCACAGAGGATGTGTAGCCTTAGAGCATGAATAAATGACGACCTTTGGGAGGAGCATATGACAGCGAAATTATATGGAAGAAAGATTGGTAGAATGCTCGGGCTCATGGCCCTGGGCACAGTGATGACGTTTACGGCAGCAGGATGCGGAAGCGGCAAAACAGACGTTACAGATACGAAGACTATCATCGAGGAAGCGCTCGATCTCAGCAATATGAGCGCACAGTGGACGTACTCCGCAAGCGATGATGCCTGGACTATGAGCAGCGTAACTGCCGTAGTGAATCCTGAAATCGAGGAGGAGCAGGGCGTATCCGTCTGCGTTCCGGGAGCATACGTGAAGGGAATCGATACGGACGGTGACGGCGAGGCCGATGCGACGAACGGAAGTGCTGCAGGGAATCTCATCATTGATCGAGAGGCGAAGATAACCAGCACGAACGGCCAGATTTATACAGCTGAGACTGCGCCGGTTATCATGAATACGGGAGCTGCAGGATACAGCGAGCAGCAGAACCAGGACGCTCCGGCCACATATGCCAAAGAAGGCTACATCAACGTGACATGCGGCAACAGGGGAAAGCAGAGCACGGTCGAGGACTCTGAGGGGAATACCTCGTATACCGGAGATGCGCCTTCATGTCTGGTGGATCAGAAGAATGCAGTCAGGTTCGTAAAGTACAACATTTTGCTGGGCAATCTGCCGGGAAGCGTAGACTACTTCGTGTCCACAGGCGGATCGGGCGGAGGTGCACACGCGACCATGCTGGCGGCTACATCCGACAATCCTGTTTACTTCGACTACGAGGCTGAAGCGGGAGCAGTAGGCGTATACAAGGATGGCGATGACTATGTTACGACGGTTACGGTAGATGGTGAAGAGGTGGAAATCTCTGACGGCATGTGGGGATGCATGGCATACAGCCCGATCACGTCACTTGCCGAGGCGGATATGGCAATGGCCTTTGAATACAATCTCGACGCGGATTACGACTTTAACACCGCTTTTCAGAAGCAACTTGCCCAGTACTTATCGACTGAGTACATGGACTACATCAACGACCAGAATCTGACGGCAGATGAGAGCAAGGTGGGATACGATATAGATGATGATGGAAAGGTGTCCGGCACGGTCAAGCTTTCCATCGAGTACGATGAAAACAAGTACAAGGATACAAACGGATACGGCGGAACATACCTGAACATGTACCTTGCTGAGTTCCAGCAGAGCCTTCAGGATTACCTGGAAATGCTGGACTACGGCACCGACTGGACATGGTTTGACGAAGATGGGAACAAGATGAGCGATGAGGATCTTGCCCAGATGACATCGGAAGATAAGGCGAAGACCTTCATAGAGGGCCGGTATGCCAAAGGCTCATCGGCTGAGGCCGGCAAGGGCGGCATGGACTTTGGCGGACGTGGCGGATTCCCTGGCGGAGACGGCGATAAGGATTTTAAGGGCAAAGGGTTTGACGGCAATATGCCGGACAAGGACTTGAGTGAAAAGCCGGACGGAGATTTCCCGGAGATCAAGGGAAACGGCCCTGATGGAAACGGTGGTAACGGGCCTGATGGCGTAAAAGACGGAAACGGTGCTGACGGAGAACTTCCGGATATGAAAAACGGTGGACCCGACGGAAACGACACTGGCGGCCCGATGGTTGGAACACCTGACGCCGGAACCACCCAGTCTGCCGGAAGCAGCGTAGATTCATTAAATTACAGTTCCTACGGTGAAATGCTCCAGGCCTACAAAGACGATATAGCGTCGATTGAAGCGGGGGATGAATACGGCAACAACATCGTTGATCTTTACAATCCGCTGAACTACATCGGAAGCGATGAAACCGCAGGCCCTACTTGGGCGAGACTGCTCATGGGGGCTACAGAAGGGGATATGTCCATGATGAACTCTCTCAATCTGCAGATCGCGTGGCTTGCTGCAGGCACGGACACAGAGATAGAGTGGCAGTGGGACGGAGGACACGTGCCTTCGGAAATTTTGGGAGACTCACTGGCTCTGTACGTGGACACCATGTACGGCAAGTATGTTGACGGAGCAGTACAGATTCAAAAGCAGGCGGCAGACACCCAAAAGACTAACGGTGACGCAGATGAAGCCACAGGTACGGACATATCTGGTTGGGTTTCATACGACAGAGAAAAAGGCGTAAGCTTCAGCCTTTCTGACGCAGCAGAATACAGAACTTCCGGCGCATCAAAGGCGATTCCTGGATTTGATGTAATAGACTACGGTCAGGAGGATTACGTGTTCGGAAACGCAGAGAAGGATGCTCGTCACTGGAACAAAACGTTGCTTAAAGTTCTCGAAGAGAACGCGGACACTTTGAAAGACCTGTTTAATTCCGGCTCGCAGGAATAAAAAGATTCGGATATTGGGTTGGAAATCAATGGTGTGCAGAGAGTCTTGTGAGAGAGTAAGGAGAAAAGCGCAGGGATGAACCCATGCGTGCATGGGAAACTAAAATCATTGCGAAACTCCATCCTCTCGAATAGGAGGTACGGATTATGCAGATAAAAAAAATAAAGCTGCAGGAGAGAGGAATCCTATATGCTGAGTTTGTTAATGGGGAAATTAAGAGATATTCCATGGGTGTTCTTACAGATGAGCTACCCGTATTCTCAAAGCTCATAGCTGATGAGAATCTATTCTTAAACGGGCACATAAGTTCCGGAGGATATGCAGTCATCTGGAATAGTGAGATTGATCTTGCAGCGGAAGAAATTTATGAAAGAGGGGAGACAATTGAAGGTTTCCCTGCATAAGGTGGAAACAAGGGAAAGAGGAAGAAGAAACCTGACTCTGTACACGTAAGGTAGCCTGAAAGAGG
>JAFTHD010000159.1 GCA_017457585.1 Bacillota bacterium
ATCGGCCAAATACCCGATAGGAGAGATTGTGAACGTGGGGAGCTTTGTCAACGGAGGCAGCGAGCTCATCTATGACCGGATAGACCTTCCGGATGAGGGTGCTACGGTATTCTCCGGCGATTACTTCATGAGCACACAGACCTTTCCCCCGGAGCAGGTGAAGGCCCTCTCCAAACAATACGACCTCTTTGACATGGAAGCCTACGCAGCGGCTCTCTTCTGCAGGGAGCGGGGCCTTCCGTTCTACTGCCTGAAGGCTGTTTCCGACAACCTTGATGGAACGCTCAAAGACTGGCGCAGTATCCTCGGAGACATCAGGGAGAAATTCGTGGAACTGCTCAAAACGCTGTAACGATCTGTCAAAAAGAATCGGATTCCGGGCTTTTATCCTTAGGCAGGAAGATACTCGTCGATGGCTCCTGCAATGGAGAGGATAGTCTGGTAGAAAAGGATATTCGAGCCTTTCAGCGGCATCCAGTGCTCTTCGCCGTTACGCCCCCTCAGATACTTGTCTGTATAAATCGTTCCTGATGTTCCGATATAGACTTCGACGCTGCCTGCCGCATTGATGCGCATGGCACGGATCGGGAAGGATTCCGTATAGCCCTTCTTGCTGTTATAGACGAGGGCCAGCATATCCTTCTTGTCAAATTTGTTGTTGGAGCAGTTGACAAAGCCGTCCGCCTTGAGGATGCTTGCCTTGATGGCGTCATGGATGGCGTCCCCTGCCTTCCTATAAGTCTCTGACAACTCTATGAGTTCCTGTCTCATCATCTCTCAATCTTTACAAGTTCCAGTTCAAAAATGAGCGTACTGTGGGCCGGTCTTCTGATACTCATGGCATGGAATACCGGCATCGGTACATGATGCCAGCAGATAAGCTGTCAGCTCTTTGCGGTATTTTTCTATAGTAGAAGCCTCTGTCATAGTTTCAAGTGCGGCCTATAACAATTCGTATTCGATTTCTTCACGGACAAACTCCTTGCTTGAAGGGATGATTACCTTTATCTCGGCAACTAGAGTGGCGTCGGTGCGGTCCAGTTCAATCTCCCCTACAAACGGACACGTAACGTTTTCCTCGTTGAATTCCTCGTACCAATCAAGCTGTGTGCGTGGAATGTATCCAATCAGTTTTCCGTCATTCCTTATTACTGCCTGCGCACGATTATCATGCACGTTGGAAGGCTCCGGCTTAACGATACCGACAATCTTTCCGCAGTCATAGACTGTACAGTGATAACTAAGACCTGCAACATCGAAGGTTTCCGTATTCTCATCCAATTCTTCGTCATAATCTATCCTGTCGAGAAACGACAGATCGGTTCCCTCGGCCTCTTCCTCGTTTTCCTCCTCCTGTTCCGGCTGTTCCTTAACATCTGTAACAGAGATTTTAATGACATCCCTGATTTCTCCCATCAGTTTGTCCTTAAGTGAAGATCCGGCAGGTTTAGCCACCTCCTTTTGAGAGTAGATTGCACGTTTGGGGGCATTGTCTGATTGGCGCCGGGTTTTCTTCTCGTTGCGGTTATATGACTTGTCATGGTCGTCCCTGAATATCAGAAAGAGCGCAACGACTACTACTATTCCAAGAATTGCATAAAACAGCATATCGTATCTTTTAAATCGTCTTCTATGCAAGTCTGACTGCGGTGCCCGAAGCCGTGACCATGAGCATTCCGCCACCCTCACCGAGGACTTCGTAGTCGATATCGATGCCTACTACGGCATCGGCCCCTAATTGGGATGCGCGGGAAGACATCTCCTCCATAGCC
>JAFTHD010000160.1 GCA_017457585.1 Bacillota bacterium
AGTAAGTGAATATCTGGATCTTTTAGGATCGGATGCTCCGGCACCGGGCGGCGGCTCAGTATCAGCTCTGGCAGGATCGGAAGGTGCGGCACTCATTTCCATGGTGTGCGACCTTACCCTTACCAGGGAAAAGTATGCGGAGTACCACGAGGCCTGCGCGGAAGCGAAGGCAAAGGTGACGGAGATCTACGAAGCCCTGGTAAAGGCCATCGATGAGGATACTGCAGCATTCAATCTGGTTGCAGATGCCTTTAAGCTGCCCAAGTCGACTGACGAAGAGAAGGCAGCGAGAAGGGCAGCAATCGCTGCAGGAACCCTTGAAGCGACCAAGGTTCCTTTCCGCGTGATGGAGCTGGCTCTCGGAGCGCTCCGTGCAGCAGACGGGATAAAGGGCGGATATAACAGGAACTGCGACAGCGATTTTGGCGTTGCAGCCCTGAATCTGAAGGCCTGCATACAGGGCGCGTGGCTGAACGTTAAGATAAATCTGCCGGGCGTGAAGGATGAAGCTCTTGCGGCTGATTTTGAATCTAAGGGAAAGGCTATAGTAGCCGAAGGAGAAGAAATAGCAGACAGACTCTATAAAGAAATCGAGGAGGCATTATAGTGGCAAAAATAATCGAAAGCGTACCGAATATCAGCGAAGGAAGAAACACCGAGATCATCGAGGCTTGTATAGATCAGATAAGGACGACTCCGGGATGCACTCTTCTGAACTACTCTTCAGATGAGGATCACAACCGTACGGTAATCACCTATATGGGAAGTCCTGAAGGCTGCGAAGAAGCGAGCGTTAAGCTTGCAAAGAAGGCAGTGGAGTTGATCGATCTTACGAAGCACGAGGGTGCGCATCCGAGGATGGGATGTGTGGACGTTATGCCGTTCATACCGATTAAGGAAGCGACCATGGAGGAATGCGTGGAACTCTCAAACAGAGTGGGAAAGCGCATCGCGGAAGAAGCGGATCTTCCTGTATTTCTCTACGAGAAGAGTGCGACTGCTCCGCACAGAGAGAACCTGGCAAAGGTGAGAAAAGGTCAGTTCGAAGGCATGGCAGAGAAGGTTAAGGATCCTGACTGGATTCCTGACTTCGGCGGACAGAGAATCCATCCTACCGGCGGAGCCGTTTGCGTAGGTGCAAGACCTCCTCTCATTGCTTTCAACATCAACCTGGGCACTTCAGACCTTGAGATCGCAACGAAGATCGGTAAGATTATAAGGCAGTCAAGCGGCGGATTATCCTGCGTGAAGGCCATGGGCGTTATGCTTGAGGAGAGAAATATTGCACAGGTATCCATCAACATGACGGACTTTACGGTAACACCGCTCTACAGGGTTACGGAGCTTGTAAAGGCTGAGGCTGCAAGGTACGGCGTTCCCGTTATCGGCACCGAGATAGTCGGTCTTGCTCCAATGCAGGCCCTGGTCGATACGGCAGAATACTACCTGCAGATTGAGGACTTCGATTCGGATCTTCAGGTAATAGAGAATCATCTGCTGTAGACGGCGAAAAGGCTGGAAGTGTCTGTGAATCCCACCGCAACTTACTTTGGGACTTGCTTTGGGAATTTGCAGCTTGGAAATACCTATAATTCCGGTAGAAATTATAGTTGACTCATGGGCCTGTGAAGATTATAATATTGCTTGTAATTTAATAAGACAAAGGCTGTGAAGGGAACGAGTAACCTTTAGGAGACTGAACAGAGAGTTGCCGGTTGGTGAGAGGCGCGTAGTTACTTTTGGCGAATACATCCTGGAGCCGCACACCGAAAGACATTGGCACGTGCCGAGTAGGCTGTGACGGGAGTGCCCGTTAAAGCACAGGAGTATAATCACTTAATTAGCTGGAATTGAAGGTTAGAACTTTTTAGCGTGTGACGTACTCGACGAGGCTGTCATCGTGAGATGGCAGTGAACTGAGGTGGTACCGCGAATCGTAATTGATCCGCCCTCTGTAAGACAGGGGGCGGTTTTATATTGTGCCACTCGTCCTTGAGACCTGTGACAGATATATAGCCCACACCGTCCTTCTGCAAGTGCCAGAATCATACACAAGTTTAAGGAGGAAGAAAATATGGGCACAAAAATTTTATGCATTGTAATGCTGGTCATCTTCTTCGTTGTAATGGTATCAATCGGCCTTTACACGAGAAAAAAAGCCAGCGACGTAGATGGCTTCGTTCTGGGTAACAGATCGGTGGGTCCGTGGATCACGGCCTTTGCCTTCGGTACGTCATACTTTTCGGCTGTAGTATTCGTTGGATACGCAGGTCAGTTCGGATGGAACTTCGGTATGTCTGCAACATGGGCTGGTCTCGGTAATGCGTTTATCGGATCCCTGCTTGCATGGAACATACTGGGAAGAAGAACGAGAATCATGACGCAGCACCTGGATGCTAAGACCATGCCGGACTTCTTCGGTAAGAGATTCAACTCCACAAGGATGAAGGTTATCGCATCACTCATCGTATTCGTATTCCTGATTCCATACACTTCATCCCTTTACAACGGACTTTCCAGCCTATTCGGTCTCGTATTCGATATTCCGTACTGGGTAGTTATCGCTGTAATGGCAGTCCTGACAGGATTCTACGTAATCTTTGGCGGATACATGGCAACTGCTTACAACGACTTCATTCAGGGTATCATCATGCTGGCAGGTATTGCAGCAGTTATCGGTGCCGTGCTTACGGACAACGGTGGCCTCTTATCCGCAACGCAGAAGCTTTCGGAAGTACCTGCAGAAGGTTGGTCAGGCGGAGCATTCTCATCATTCCTGGGACCTGATCCACTGGCACTTCTGTTCGTAGTAATGCTTACATCCCTGGGCACATGGGGTCTGCCTCAGATGGTAGGTAAGTTCTACGCAATCAAGAGCGAGGGAGATATCCACAAGGGAACCGTTATTTCAACACTTTTCGCAATCGTCATTGCAGGCGGCAGCTACTTCCTGGGCGGATTCGGAAGACTCTATGCAGACAAGGTTCCTTATCAGCCTGATGGCGTAACACCGTTCTTCGATAAGATTGTACCTACGATGCTCTCAACGCTGCCGATGGTAGTTATCGCAGTCGTAATCGTACTCGTACTTTCCGCTTCCATGTCAACTCTTTCATCACTGGTACTTACCTCCAGCTCAACGCTGACGCTGGACGTAATCAAGCCGGCAAAGAAGAATGACATGACAGAGAAGAGCCAGGTAACGTACATGAGAGTGCTCATCGTATTCTTCATCCTGGTTTCAGCGGTAATCGCGGTTGTAAAGGATGCACATCCTGAAATCACATTCATCGCTCAGATGATGGGCGTTTCATGGGGTGCACTGGCAGGATCATTCCTGGCTCCGTTCATGTACGGACTTTACTCAAAGAAGATTTCAAAGGCTTCATGCTATGTTTGCTTCGTATGGGGCTGCGGACTCATGGTACTCCAGATGGCTATTTCCCTCGGTGGCATAGACATCAGCGGATGGCCACTCGTTCCAGCATACCTGTTCGCTTCATCAATCAGATCAGGCGTACTGGCAATGGTTGGAGGCCTCATCATAGTTCCTATAGTAAGCGCATTCACTTCAAAGCAGGATGCTGAGGAACTGGACGAAATGTTCTCATGCTACGAAGAAAAGGTATCCGTTGCGAAGAAGGAAGCACTCGACTGATAGAAGCAGGAAACTAAATACTTGAGATTAAAAAAGGGGCTGTCACATCAAGTGCAGCTCCTTTTCAGGTTATAGACAAAAAGAGTTGGTGGTTCCTATGAAACTATTG
>JAFTHD010000161.1 GCA_017457585.1 Bacillota bacterium
AGCCTTTTTCGGCTGCCCTCGTGTTTTAACAATCATCCGGGAATTATGCGTTCACGCCGCAGGTTGACGGTGCGCAGGTGTTCACACCGCAGGTAGTGATGCCTTCTGCGTACTCGGTGATGACCTCTCTTCCCAGCTCCGTGAGCATTTCCCTGTCGCTCTGAATGGTGGATCCTGCCGTTGTCAGCATGTTCCCCGTAATCGTTGCGCTGGCACCGCTCTTGAAAGCGTTAGCCCCATCCCTTTCCATGAGACCGCGGCCGGCTGCAAGCCTGATGTTTGCAGTAGGGTTGATGTATCTGAAAAATGCAACGGTTCTCAGAATCTCTTCTTCGGTAAGCTGTCTCAATGCCTCGAGAGGCGTTCCCGGTATCGGCATGAGCGCATTGATAGGAATGGACTCGATGCCCAACTCTGCAAGGGAGATGGCCATGTCGATTCGGTCTTCCCATGTTTCACCCATTCCGATGATTCCGCCGGAGCAGACGCACATGCCTTCTGCCTGAGCTGCTTTGATGGTGTGAATCTTGTCCTCATAAGTGTGCGTCGTGCATATGTTAGGAAAGTTCCTCTTTGATGTCTCGATGTTTTCGTGATAGCTTGTAACGCCTGCCTGGTGAAGTCTGTGAAGCTGCTCTGCCGTGAGAAGTCCAAGAGATGCGCACAGGTCCAGCTTACACTCTTCCCGAAGCCTTTCGTATGTGTGAATCACCTTCTCGAAGTCTTCGCCCTTCAAAGTCTTTGCAGCCGTAACGATCGCAAAACGGTCTACGCCCTCGGCCTCATTGGCCTTCGCTTCAGCTACGATATCATCTGGATTGAGGAAGTCGTATATCTCGCAGTTGGTGTTGTGAAATGCCGATTGAGTACAGAACTTGCAGTCTTCGCTGCAACGCCCCGACTTGCCGTTTATGATCGTGCAGAGATCCACCTTGTTGCCGCAGATGGCGTCGCGAATCTTATCCGCGCCCTCGCAAAGCGTCTCAAGATCGCAGGTGATGAATGCGTCGAGGTCATCGTCGCGTGTAAGTCTTCTCCCTGCTATGATTTCATCTGCCAGTTTCATCAAATCTAACATTGCTCATGCTCCCCATAATTACCTTATTTCCACAAAAGTTTCAGGCGGCGATGCGACCTGAAAAGTCAATCGTAAACCTGAAATATAAATCGTCAACTAAGATTGTAAACCCATGAGAAACACATGTCAACCGAAAGCATAGAGAATCGATAGGAATTGCTGCATTGACAGAGGCGGCAGGAGTCAGGACGCCTGCGAGCCGCCGGAGATGCACTATTCCGGCTTGCTCAGCATCTTGACGGCTACGTCCACGAATTTGCGGACAGCAGGGGAAGCACTCTTCAGCGAGTTCATGGCGATTCCAAGGGTAATGCTCTGAGGCGGATCCACCGGCATCTTGATTACGTCGAAATCCAGCTTGTCGGTAATGAGCTTGTTGATGATACAGATGCCGATATCCTGCTCCACCATGGCAATGGCAGGCGGCGTTTCCCCCGTCTTAAAGGAAAGGTCACGGGAAAGGCCGTATTCCTCAAGGAGAGGCCTCGTATCGGCGTCGAATCCCTGAGCCGGGATGATGACGGCCTTTTCACTGCCGATGTTGGTGAGAGGATAGCTGGAATTGCCGGCACAAGGATGAGACCTGTTGAGTATGGCAAGAAGGGGATCTTCTGCCAGAGGAATCCATTCATAAGGCATGGGCTCCTTGTAACTCATGAAGGCAAGATCTGCCTTCTTTTCTGCAAGAAGACTCTCTACTTCCTGCCTGTAGCCCTCGATGAGCTGAATGCGAATATTCGGGTAATCTTCCTGAAAGCGGTGGATAACCTGGGGAAGCCAGTGAGCCGCGATACTTGAATAGGTGGCGATGGTTACCGAACCTACTGCAAGGCCGTGTACTTCCGATGAGAGCTGGTATATGGCATCCTCCTGCCGCAGAAATTCACGTACAACGGGGAGAAAGAGAGCCCCCTCTTCCGTCAGCGTCACGCCTCTTTTGTTTCTGAAAAGAAGCTGAACGCCAAGTTCGTTCTCAAGAGCCTGTATGAGCTGGCTGACGCCCGAAGGGGTGTAGGCCAGCTTGTCCGCCGCCTGCGTTATCGTTCCCGTCTCTGCCGCGTAGAGAAACGCTTTGCACCTTGCTGTTTCCATGTGTTGCTCCTTTATATGCCAATCGCACAACGCCGATTGACGATCACATAATGACAGTTGCCAATCGCACAATGCTGATTGCTGACCGCACAACGACAATCGCTGATCGCACAATGTCGATCGTTGACCGCCCAACCTAACTTACGGTTTGATTTAAGTAATACTTACAATATCCTTAACGCTATGTATATTTACTTTACCTGGTTCAGATTATACTATGGAGCAGAGCAGGAAACAATACTCATGACCATTTCCTGATAACTTGTCCACTTCGTATAGTGGGGCTGTTGCATGGTAATTTACTGAAGCAGCGGCTCCATTTTTTTGTGCGGTTTTTAGTACAAAAAATAGTAAAAAATCGTGCTAAATTTGGACAAAAAATCGCGTTACAAAAGAAGGCCATCGTGTTATAATATCACTGCCGTATCCTGTATACAATATAATGCATGGATACGAATAGACTGAATTTCGCCGAAAACAAGGTGAAAAAGTTTAAGGAGGATATGTATGAGTATGAGTAAAGACGCGCTGACAGAGCGCATCCTATCTCTTCTGCCGCAGGTCGATTGCGGTGGTTGCCCTGCTAAAACATGCCAGGCGTGTGCAGATGAGATAGTGAATTCAAAAGACCCTTGCTTATGTCCTGCGGTGAACCAGAAGACCGTGGACAAGATGGCCAGGGCACTGGAGATTCAGGCTCCGGTCATTTCTCAGTTGGTCGCATTCCTTTCCTGCAGCGGATGTGCAGCAGGAAAAGAGAGATTCTCAGAGTTCTGCGACACCTGCGCAGAGGCGGTGGACAGCGGCTTCATGAGAGGAGAGTGCAAGGACGGTTGCGTAGGACTTTGCGATTGCATAAAAGTATGCAAGTTTGACGCTATGAGCGTAGTGGACGGCAAAGTGGTAATCGACCGTGAGAAGTGTACGGGCTGCGGCGTTTGTGCGGAGGAATTCGTCTGTCCGCAGAACCTGATCAGGATGATTCCTGCTGAAGCCACCAATTTCATTCCTTGTTCATCGACAGAGGGTGACGAGGAAAAAGTGAGAAGCATATGCAATTACGGGTGCATCGGCTGCGGAGAGTGCGAGATCGTTTGTCCGCAGGATGCAGTTCATCTCATAGACAATCATGCGGTCATCGACTATGAAAAGTGCGCCGGCTGCGATGCCTGCACCATACGATGCCGCAAGAAGATCATCATAGACACCTATCACGACCTGAAGAGTCTCAAAGAGACGGTGGCCTTCGTGCATTGCAGCGAAGGAAAGACGGCGGCGGCCCTTTACGAGAAGATGGGCGTAACCTCCTGTGAAGAGGCTGCGACCCTGAGCCAGAAGGAGCTGGGTCTCTGCACAACCGGATGCTGCGGACTTGGAAGCTGCGCGAAGGTTTGCAGGCACGGAGCACTTTCCATGGTTGACGGCGTTGCCAAGGTTGACCCGGAAAAGTGCGTAGGCTGCAGAGATTGCCACCTGGCATGTCCTAAGAACCTGATTTCCATGGTTCCTTACAGCGGTCAGAAGAGGGTAGAATGCTCATCGGTAAAGGACTACGAAGAGAAGCTGGAAGTGTGCAGCGCAGCATGCACGGGATGCGGCGACTGCGTAGCCAACTGTCCGAACGGCGCCATTTACATGGAATTCGGCCATGCTGTCGTAGATCCTCTCATCTGCGAGGACTGCAAAATGTGTCAGTACGTTTGTGCAAGGAATGTGATCAAGGAACTGGAAGTTCCGGAGTTCATATTCACTCAGAGAGATGTGCTCAATGTAGCCAAAGTGGAGGTGTTCAGATGAGAAAACTTAAGACTATGGACGGAAACACCGCAGCGGCTCACGTTGCATACGCATTTTCGGAAGTTTCCGCAATATATCCGATCACACCGTCGTCGCCTATGGCAGAGTCCATGGACGAGTGGGTATCAGACGGCAGAAAAAATATTTTCGGCGAACCTGTAAGAATCGTAGAGATGGAGTCTGAAGCAGGCGCAGCAGGTGCCGTGCACGGTTCCATAACGGCAGGTTCCTACACATCTACATTCACGGCGTCACAGGGGTTGCTCCTGATGATTCCGAATATGTACAAGCTGGCAGGCGAACAGACTCCGGCTGTATTTCACGTTGCAGCGAGAGCGCTTGCGACCCACGCACTTTCCATATTCGGAGACCACTCCGACGTTATGGGCGTCAGACAGACGGGTTTTGTAATGCTCTGCTCAAACAGCGTACAGCAGACCATGGATCTGGCTGCTGTAGCGCACCTTGCAACCATAGCAGGCAAGCTGCCGATGCTCCACTTCTTCGACGGCTTCCGCACGTCTCACGAGTATCAGAAGATCGAAGTATGGGACTACGATGAGCTGAAATCCATGGTGGACTGGGAGGCGGTAAGGAGATTCAGAGATTCTGTTATCAACCCGAATCACCCTCACAGCAACGGCTCCGCAGAACAGCCGGAGACATTTTTCCAGCACAGGGAAGCGTGCAACACGGCATACAACGAAGCGGTTGATATCGTAGAGGAGTATATGAACAAGGTCAACGAGAAGATCGGCACCGACTACAAGCCGTTCAACTACTACGGTGCTCCCGATGCAGAGGAGATCATCGTTGCCATGGGATCCGTGTGCGACGCCACCGAGGAAGTCATCGACTACCTGAACGCGAGAGGCAGGAAGGTGGGCATCGTGGAAGTTCACCTGTTCAGACCTTTCTCGCCAAAGCACATGCTCAGTGTTATGCCGGAGACGGTGAAAAAGATCGCCGTTCTGGACAGAACCAAGGAGCCGGGCTCAATCGGTGAACCCCTCTATCTGGACGTGCTCTCAGCCATCAAGGGAAGCAAATTTGAAAACTGCTTCGTATGCGGCGGCAGATACGGACTCGGTTCGAAGGATACGCAGCCGGGAGATATATTGGCTGTATACGAGAACCTGTGGAGCGACAAGCCAAAGAAGGAATTCACGATATCAATCACCGACGACGTTACGAACCTTTCGCTGCCGGTAACTGAGAATCCTGACGTTGCGCCGAAGGATACGAAGGCGTGCAAGTTCTGGGGCCTCGGTGCAGACGGCACAGTAGGCGCCAACAAGAACAGCGTCAAGATCATCGGAGACCATACGGACAAGAAGGTACAGGCCTACTTCCAGTACGATTCCAAGAAGTCGGGCGGCGTTACCATATCTCACCTGAGATTCGGAGATTCACCGATCAAGTCCACTTACTACGTGAAGCAGGCGGACTTTGTCGCATGTCACAACAGCGCCTACCTTAAGAACTACGAGATGGTCGAGGACGTGAAACCGGGCGGATTCTTCCTGTTAAACTGCGTATGGAACGATGAGGAACTGGAGGAGCACATTCCGGGCAAAGTTAAGAGATATATCGCAAACAACGACGTTAAATTCTATACCTGCGATGCAGTGGATATCGCAAAGGAAATCGGCCTCGGCGCCAGAAGGACAAACTCGGTGCTCCAGGCTGCTTTCTTCAAACTTTCACAGATCCTCCCGATTGAGGATGCGGAAGACTACATGAAGGACGCTATTAGAAAGACCTACAAGAAGAAGGGACAGAACATCGTCGATATGAACGTAGCTGCAGTCGATGCAGGCATGAGAAACGTTCACAAGGTGAAGGTGCCTGAAAGCTGGAAGACGGCGCCCGATGATCCGGCTCCTGCAAAGCTCATCGGAAGGGATAAGCTGCACACGGATTACCTGAACGACGTTTTCAGACCGACCAATACGCTTACGGGAGACAACGTGCCGGTATCCAAGTTCCTGGATACGGCAAACGGAATGATTCCGAGTGGTACGGCAGCATACGAAAAGCGCGGCATTGCGGCGGACGTTCCTGTATGGAGCTCAGATAAGTGCATGCAGTGCAACCTCTGCTCTGCCGTATGTCCTCACGGCGTAATAAGGCCGTTCGTAGTAGAGGAAGATTTAGCGGAGAAGCTGCCTGGCGTACTTGAGATGAAGGGCGTTAAGAACAGGAAGTTCACCATCGCCATTTCAGCGCTCGACTGCTCAGGCTGCGGATCGTGTGCTCACGTATGTCCTGCAAGGAAGAAGGCCATCGAGATGATTCCTGCAGAGACGGATTACGTGGAAAAGGCGCAGGAGAAGTTCGATGCGCTCTTCGATCGCTCGAAGAACACGGGACTTCCGTTCACAACGGATACCATCAAGGGCTCACAGTTCAGACAGCCGCTCATGGAGTTCTCGGGAGCATGTCCTGGCTGTGGAGAGACGCCGTATGCTAAGCTGATCACCCAGCTCTTTGGAGAGAGGATGTTCATCGCAAACGCTACAGGATGCTCCTCCATCTGGGGATGCTCCGCACCGGCAACGCCGTATACGGTGAACAAGCAGGGGAAGGGCCCTGCTTGGGCAAACTCCCTCTTTGAAGACAATGCGGAATTTGGCCTCGGAATGACCGTTTCCATCAATGCGAGAAGAAACGAGCTGAAGAGCGCTGTTGAGAAGTTCATAGATTCGGAAGACGAAGAACTGGCAGCAGCAGCTTCAGACTGGAAAACGGAATGAACGACGGCAAGAAGTCGGAGAAGGCAGGAAACAAGCTGCTTGCCCTCTGTAAGGAAGTTGCCGAGTGGAGCGATGCGGCAGATCACTACAGTGCAGAGGAGATCGCAAGCGCAGGATACGTTACGGAGAATGAAGACCTGCTTACCAAGCCATCCATGTGGATATTCGGCGGCGACGGCTGGGCATACGATATCGGATACGGCGGTCTGGATCACGTGCTGGCATCCGGTGAGAACGTAAACGTTATGGTATTCGATACGGAAGTGTACTCCAATACGGGCGGGCAGGCATCGAAGTCAACGCCGATATGTGCTGTAGCCAAGTTCGCTTCCTCCGGCAAGCCTGTCAAGAAGAAGGATCTGGCATAGATCGCCATGGCCTACGGCTACGTATACGTAGCTCAGATTGCCATGGGTGCTAATCCGGCACAAGCGCTTCAGGCAATCAAGGAAGCAGAGAATTACGACGGGCCTTCCCTGATCATCGCATATGCGCCTTGCATCAACCACGGTGTCAAGGCCGGCATGAACAAGTCCATGGAAGAGATGAAGAAGGCAGTAAGGTCCGGTTACTGGAACCTGCTCAGATTCAACCCTGACCTGGCAGCAGAGGGCAAGAACCCTCTCGAAATGGACAGCGGCAGAGCATCCGAGAGCTTCGAGGAATTCATCATGGGTGAGGTGAGATACAACTCCCTCAAACTCCGATTCCCTGACAGAGCCGACGAGCTCTTCCAGGCAGCAGAGCAGGCGACCGTTGACAGGTACAACACCCTTAAGAATCGCCAGAAGGCGTTCGGACAGATAGGAGGCGATAGATAATGATCAATATCACGACGAAGCAAAACGTAATGCCGGAGCAGCCTATCGAAACGAGAATCAAAAACTACAGCGAAATAAAGCTGGGCTATACGCCGGAGCAGGCCATAAGCGAGGCTATGAGGTGCCTGAACTGCAGACTGAAGCCTTGCATGAACAACGGATGTCCTCTTCACAACAACATCCCCGAGTTCATCGCGGCAGTTGCAAAGGGCGACTTCGTAGCGGCTCACGAGATACTCACCAAGACGACGAGACTTTCCGCAATATGCGGAAGGGTGTGCCCGCACGAAAACCAGTGCGAGGGTCACTGCGTGAGAGGCAAGAAGGGTGAGCCGGTTAAGATCGGCGCACTTGAGCGATTCGTAGCTGACTGGTACAGGGACAACGTGGGCTTCAGCAGGAAGCCGGGAAGGGCCAACGGTCACAAGGTGGCAATCATCGGCGCCGGCCCTGCAGGACTTGCCTGCGCCTGCGACCTGAACCTTATGGGATACGAGGTGACGGTCTTCGATGAGAGTAACGTAATCGGCGGAACCATGAACTTCGGCATTCCTGAATACAGACTTCCAAAGTCCGTCATTAACGGAGAGGTGGATGCCCTCAAGAGAAGAGGCGTCAACTTCGTGCTCAATACCAGGATCGGTGTTGATGGAGACTGCACCGTAAAGGAAATGCTGGACGACGGATACGAGGCAATTTTCATCAGTGACGGCGCCGTTAAACCGACGAAGATCGATATCGAGTCTAACGAGAAGCAGAATATTTTTGACGCCACCGACTATCTGAGAAGGATAAACGTGGACAGGGCGTATGAAGGTCACAGCGACAAGCCTCTGCCTACCGGCAAAAATGTGGTCGTCATCGGCGGCGGCAACGTTGCCATGGACGCCTCAAGATGCGCCATCAGATCCGGTGCGGAGAAGGTGAGCATCGTCTATAGAAGGATAGAAGGCGAAATGCCGGCGCTCGATGCGGAGCTGAGAGATGCAAAGGAAGAGGGCGTCAAGATCATCGATCTTACCAACCCGATTGCAATCTTAAAAGACGAGAACGGCAAAGTAAAGGGCCTCGAGTGCCTGAAGCAGAAGCTGGGTGCTCCCGATGAGTCGGGAAGGCATAAACCGGTTCCCGTTGAAGGTTCGAACTTCGTAGTGGACTGCGACATGGTTATTCTGGCAACAGGGACTACCTTCAGACCGGGCATAACGGATGAAGACCTGCCGGAACTGAAAAAGTCCAGCAAGGGCGCAGTTGTAACGGACAGCGTTACTGCAACAAACGTAGAGGGCATCTACGCAGGCGGAGATACGGTAACCGGCCCTGCCACAGTGGTGAAGGCCATGGGCGCAGGCAAGCAGGCTGCCATCTCCATCGACAGGTATATCTTCGGATTTGAAAAGTAAAAATAACGAAACAATACTCATACCATAATAGAGGAGGCTGAGGCATATAGTTTGCTTCAGCCTTCTTGCCTGTACAGCGGGAAAATAAGCAAGCGAACAAGCAATTAGCACATATTGTGTACTGACGGAATCCAGGAAACAAAATGATGGATTTGAGGATATTTTTTGCGGTCGTATGCCGGAATAAAATGGGGAAATGACCCCGCCGAACAAAAAATGAGAGGATTTGGACGCCCATAATTGACTGCGCAGAGGTATAATCGTAGAGGTGTTATTGGCTTTTGCAGGGAGGATAACATGCTGAAGTTCGGATTCATAGGAATGGGTAATATGGCACAGGCCATAGCGGTAGGACTGATCAGTTCGGGCAAGGTTAAGGCGGAGGATATATTCGCCTATGCACCGAGCCAGGACAAGCTGAAGGGCAATGCGGGCAGGATCGGTATTTCACCTTGCAGCGCCCCGGAAGAGGCGGTGAAACCTGCGGATATGGTTATTCTGGCATGTAAGCCTTATCAGATAGAAGATGTGGTCAGCGAAATTAAAGATCAGCTCAAGGGCAAGGCGGTTATTTCGATTGCGGCAGGCTGGCAGCTGGCAGATTATCAGAAGATGCTCGATGAGTCAACGAGAGTTCAGTGCATCATGCCGAACACCCCTGTGATGGTGGGAGAAGGCGTTCTGATGTTTGAGACGGACAACACTTTGGAAGAGAGCGAACGGGCAGAACTGGTCGATATTATGGGCAGCATGGGACTGGTGATAGATGTTCCGGCAGCACTTCAGGGAGCAGGAACCGCGATAGCAGGCTGCGGACCGGCATATATCGATATGATCATCGAGGCTCTTGGAGATGCGGGAGTAAAGCACGGACTTTCCCGGGAAACTTCCTACAAGCTGGCTTCACAGATGATACTCGGGGCGGCGAAACTTCAGCTTGAGACCGGACTTCATCCGGGGATTCTCAAGGACAGAGTGTGCTCACCGGCAGGGAGCACCATAAGAGGGGTTGAAGCCCTCGAACAGTCGGGCATAAGAGCAGCAATGATATATGCTGTGGATAAGGCTGCAGGCAAATAGAGAGACGAGATAGTAAGAGAATTAAAATGATAGAGAAAATAGCAGAAAATCTGTATACAACCCGGGTTCCGCTCCCGGACAACCCTTTGCGATATATCAACGTGTACATCATCAAAGGTGCAGATGAAGGGGACAGAACGCTCGTCATAGATACGGGATTTAACAGACCTGAGTGCGAGAATGCTATACAGGAAGCGCTCGATGCGCTGG
>JAFTHD010000162.1 GCA_017457585.1 Bacillota bacterium
AATGATCGGGGCCGGCATGAGTCACACGTGTGATCGTGATCTGTCCGCCGCCGCCTCTCCTGCTCTCGACTATATAGCCGTTTCCGCTCGAAAACCTTGTAGAGAGGACATATGTTATCTGCGAAGGCACGCAGTTTGCCTGCTCGGCAAGCTGGCTGCGGCTGATGACAGCCTGGCCGTCGTTCTCATCGATCATTGTCTTGATCATCTGTTCAATGACATCAACAAGTCTCGCCATGAAATGCCTCCTTCCGTTCCTTCTTCCGCATTCGGCGGTTGTTTGATCAAATTTGATTTTGACTTTGACTATCTTTGACTAATCAGATTATGATACTCCTGCAGCCGGTTGTCAACAGATTTTTTGAGCGTTGTCCTGAGGTTCTTTCCTTGCTGTTCAGGACCGTTCCCGTTCCCTGTTTCGTCCTCACTTTTGGTTCAAACAGAGGACCAAATGGGGGATAACTGTCATTTTTGCCCTCTATTCCCTGTTTCGTCCTCACTTTTTACTCAAACAGAGGACCAAATGGGGAACGAGACCTTTTCCGCCCTGCCCTCCTTCCGAAAAACGCCCCAAAGAGAAAACCCCGCGGCCACAACCGGCCCCAGGGCTTGAAGCAGTATTGATCTGTCAGATTATTACTTATGATAAAGTTTCTTCGTCTGGTAAACAGGCTCGCATGTTACTTCTATTCCAAGCTTCTTGAGCATGTTGAGGTCAACGGATGAGAGCATCGTCGTGGAGTGCAGGTCACTGTGTTCGAGCTTGCCGATCTGCTGCATCGCGAGTTCTGCGACCGGATTTGTTGTAGCGCTGATCGCGAGAGCGATGAGAACCTCGTCAGTATGGAGACGAGGGTTGTGGTTGCCCATGTGGTTGATCTTAAGATCCGAGATAGGCTCGATAACGTTGGGTGAGATGAGCGGGATGCTGTGAGAGATCCCCGCGAGTGATTTAAGCGCATTAAGAAGCGCTGCAGATGCAGGTCCCAAAAGATCCGTCGTCTTTCCCGTAACGATCTGTCCGTCGGGAAGCTCCAGAGCTACTGCCGGACCTCCGGTCGATTCAGCTCTTACGAGAGCAGCGCCGATAACTCTGCGGTCTGACGTGTCGATGCCGCTCTTCTTCATGAGGAGCTCTATCTTGGTGACATCCGTCCCGTCGGAAAGTCCCTGGCGGACCGCAGCGCGTGCTTCGTAATAGCGCCTGATTATCTCCTGCTTTGAGGCATTGCAACAAGCTTCATCATCGGTGATCGCAAAGCCCGCCATGTTGACGCCCATGTCCGTGGGTGACTTGTAAGGGCTCTCGCCGAAGATCTTTTCGAAAATGGCGTTTACGACCGGGAAGATCTCAACGTCACGGTTGTAGTTGACGGTGGTCTTGCCGTATGCCTCAAGGTGGAACGGGTCGATCATGTTGACGTCTGCGAGGTCAGCAGTTGCCGCTTCGTATGCGACGTTTACAGGGTGCTGGAGCGGGATCGACCAGATGGGGAATGTCTCAAACTTTGCGTAGCCTGCCTTGATGCCGCGCTTATTCTCGTGATAGAGCTGTGAAAGGCAGGTAGCCATCTTTCCGGAACCGGGTCCCGGAGCAGTAACGACAACGAGCTTTCTTGTGGTTTCAATATAGTCGTTCTTTCCGTAACCTTCTTCACTTACGATAAGTGAGATGTCGGAAGGATAACCTGCGATGGGGTAGTGCCTGTATGTCTTTACGCCGAGGCTCTTGAGTCTTGTCTCAAAGCTCTCTGCGAGGTGCTGGCCTGCAAACTGGGTGATAACGACTGAGCCGACATAAAGGCCGAATTCGGTAAAAGCATCGATGAGACGGAGGACTTCCTGATCGTAGGTGATGCCGAGGTCGCCGCGGCGCTTGTTCTTCTCGATGGCATCAGCGTTGATGGCGATAACGATCTCACAGTCATCCGAGAGGGCCTTGAGCATCCTGAGCTTGCTGTCGGGTTCAAAACCGGGCAGTACCCTTGAAGCGTGATAGTCGTCGAAAAGCTTACCGCCGACTTCGAGATAGAGCTTGCCTCCGAACTGGTCGACACGCTCTCTGATGCGCGCGCTCTGCAATTCAACATACTTCTCATTACTGAATCCCGTTTTAAACATATTGATGCCCCCATACTTAATAGAATACATTATAAACTTAAAATCGGCGTTCTAATGTTACAAATTATTCGGCACTCTTTAGGGATTCCGCCATATCGATCTTTTCGATCTTGGCTCTCATTATGAGATTTACGACCGTCGAAAAGAGGAGCACGAATCCGAGAGAATATACGTAGCTTACGAAAACTATCCTTATCTGGTACATGATCATGTCCATCGCGATCTGCGCCATGACGTATCTGTGCAAGAGGAACCCCAGAGGGATCCCGGCAAGGAATCCGAGCAGGACAAGGATGACGTTTTCACGCGTTACGTATGCGCCTGTCTCCTTGCGGTTGAAGCCCATGACCTTGAGAGTCGCGATCTCTCTTATGCGCTCGGTTATGTTGATGTTGTTCAGATTGAAAAGAACTATGAAAGCAAGT
>JAFTHD010000163.1 GCA_017457585.1 Bacillota bacterium
AGAGAGTTTGTTTGATGACTGGTTCGATTTTCCGTTCAGAGGCTTTGAGTCCGATGTGGACCACAAGCTGTACGGCAAACACGCAGCAAGAGTGATGAAGACTGACCTGAAGGATCACGATGATCACTATACGCTGGAAGTGGACCTGCCTGGATTTAAGAAAGATCAGATCGACCTGCAGCTGCAGAACGGTTACCTGACCATCACTGCCAGCAAGGGCCTGGAAGAAGACGGCAAGGATAAGAAGGGCAAGATCGTCCATCAGGAACGGTATGCCGGATCTATGACCAGAAGCTTCTATGTGGGCGATCATGTCACGGAAGAGAATGTGAAGGCCAAATTCGAGGACGGCGTTCTGACATTGGAGTTCCCGAAAGAGGAAACAATCAAGCTGCCAGAGAAGAAGACCATCATGATCGAAGGATAAAGTTTAAACGGTACATCGCCCCGATTTATTCGGGGCGATTACTTTTGAAAGGGTTCGGTGAAAAATATGTCTGAGAATATATTGATTGTAAACTACAAAGTTGAAAGTGAAGCCTACCAGGCACTGTCAGAGCTGAAGAGAGAGACGTCAAATTCAAACTATACGATTTCGCAGGCTGTCATCGTAAAAAGAGAAAGCGGAAAGCTTGAGATTCAAGACGGCTTCAATGCAGATGCATCGATGGGCGAAGATACATGGACCGGAAGCCTGCTCGGCAGTCTGGTCGGCGTGCTTGGAGGACCGTTAGGGGTTCTTCTGGGCGGCAGTGTTGGCATGATGATTGGCGGCGCCGTGGATGCAAGTGACGCAGCAAAGAATGCATCTCTTATTGAAAAAGCCGGGGACTGCATAACAGATGGTGAGACTGCGATTATTCTCCTTGCTCAAGAAGAATATGAAACTGCCCTGACGGCCAAACTTAATCATTTTGATGTGACAATTACCCGTATGAATGCAGCTGAAGTTGCAGCAGAAGTTGAACATGCAAGAGAAGTAGAACGCCAGATGGCAAGAGACGCCAGAGAGAAAATGAGAGCAGAGAAGACAGAGACCTTCAAAGCCGGCGTCGCTAAGAAAAGCGAGGAACTGAAAGAATGGTTTGCCAACCTGGGGAAAAACGGCAAAGGAGAATAAAGGCCTTCCTGCAGGTGTTTCGACCTTATCATGTTTTCCCTTAATAGAATTTTAAGGCTTTCCGAGGATTGAGAGTTGAAATCCGCTGTGGTAAGATACTCTCACATCATATTCGGGGGGCCTTTCTTATGGATCGCAAAGATACAAATCAACTCTTAAAACCTGCTAAGATCGGCGCGATTCTGCTTTGCGTGGCTGTAATCATTGGAGTGCTCGTGATGCTGTTATCCTCCCCTCGGACTGTTAAAGCCGAACCAGCACAGGAATCCACAGCATCTCCTGTCGTCTCAGCTGCGCCTACTCCTACTCCTGCTCCGGAACTCACGGCGATCAGACTGTATGCGTATGGGCGGGAGCTGAATGCTGACGGTATCACATTATACGTTGGTGACAAGCCAGTCGAGATTTATGCCGACTTAGAGCC
>JAFTHD010000164.1 GCA_017457585.1 Bacillota bacterium
AATTGGCGATCCGGAACGGGCTCGAACCGTCGACCTCCAGCGTGACAGGCTGGCATTCTAACCAACTGAACTACCGGACCAAATGTGGTGGGCGTTATAGGGCTCGAACCTATGACCCCCTGCTTGTAAGGCAGGTGCTCTCCCAGCTGAGCTAAACGCCCACATGGTAGCGGCGAGTGGAGTCGAACCACCGACCTTCCGGGTATGAACCGGACGCTCTAGCCAACTAAGCTACACCGCCACATGACAGTCTCTTTTATCACTGCACGAATTATAGTATCACTCAGACCGCTTCATGTCAAGCGATTTTTGGTGATATTTGACCTCAGTTTTTTGATGCCCAAAGAGCGATTTCATGATCGGATTTACCATTGATAGTCATCCTCTCTCAGGCTTCTGATATATCTCCCCACGTCTCGCGGCTGAATACCGAGAACGTGTGAAAACTCCTCATTCACAAGCTTTTCCGCCTGCTTGAGAATATTGCTGTCGGTTGCCGGCAGCTTCTTTCCTGAATCGATGAGCGATTTTTTTCTTTTTTGAATGCAGTCTATCATCAGAATCATCTTCTGCTGAACTCCTGCGGCAAGTATTTCATGAAACTCCTCGGTTCTGAATCTTCTGTCGCTGTTCCAGGCTATTTCCTTCCCCTTGCTGTCGAGAATCATATTCTCTATTTCTTTTTTTGTCATGACCCGTCGCATCATTGACACGAGTTTCTCATTATTTAATGGAATATAAACGGTTGAAGAGTCACTGTTCTCCGGCTTCAGAACATAATACATCATTTCAGGCATGTCGGAAACGAGACTCATCATGTCTATTTTTTCAATTGTACAGATACCGTTGGTGCCGTAAGCAACCAGATCGCCAACCGCGAAGTTCCTTTCTGTCATTTCTTTTTTATGCCTCCAAATACACTCGCCCTATTCTTTATTATACAGGAATGAAATTGTTTTTTCAAAGACGAATTGTTTTATTATACAAAATTTAATCCTCATATATGTACAGGCGCACCAAATATCAGAATCAAAAATCCGCATTCCCACCCCGAGCTCGACCCTCAGGCATAAAGCCAAGACACCGCCCAAGAGAAATCAGGCAGTGCCATACCACATTCTATTAAAATGTAACATCCAGCCACGTAGGCCTCATGTAGAGCTTGATCGGAAATAATCTGTAATCGGACACATCCTCACCGGCTTCCACCTCAGCAAGAAACTTTTCGCCGCAGGTATCCCAGACGATAGGGATTCCAGTCGCCTCACTCACCTGCCTGCAAAGTTCATGTCCCTTTATGATATCAGCAGCCTTCGTCTCAGCCAGCATGTGGGTATTGTTTATGATCCCGTTAATCGGCAGCTGAATCTCGTTTCTTATCTGCTCCAGGTGAAACATCGCCCCCTCAAAGGTGTCCGTCTCAAATCTGTTGGCATTGATCACAAGATACCGCTCCGTCTCCTCAGGCTCAAAGTATTTGTGAAACTGATTCATGATGCGCGCGCCGCTGTCGTTTCCGCCAACATCCACAATGGTGGTGAATTCCGGATTTTCAAGAGGCGCACGAACTTTTGCGGTAATGGCCGGAAGGTCCTCTGCTATGTCAAAACCGTACTCGTTGAAGATCACTGCAACCCCAGCATCTTCAAGCATCTTCTGGCGCTCACGGCTCCTGAAGTAAGGATTGGCAATGTCCAGGTCTATGAGTGCCAGCTTATCGCATTCATCCTTCATCTTCATAGCCAGATTGACGCAAAACTCCGTCTTGCCGCTTCCGTAGTGACCCATCACGACGATTGTCCTGCCGCGGGATGTGTTTATCGTCCTGGTGATTCCGTCAGCCATCTTTAGCCTTCCCAGGCGTCAAGCGCTCTCATGTTTGGCTCGATGAACTGGGCTTTCTTGCCGGTCATCAGCTTCTCAAAAGTCCTTCCCATCTCTTCCTTCTCGACAACGCCTGTCTTCTTGATGATGGCGCCCAGCATTACCATGTTCGCCGACTTTTCATTGCCGACAACCTCGTGAGCAAGCTTAACCGTGTCCACGTAGTAGACGTTCACATCGTCTCTCTCCACCTTATCGTGAATGATGGACGAGTTTATGAAAAGGTCGCCGCCTGGAACAAGCTCATCGATATATCTCTCGAGAGAAGGTTTGTTCATAGCCAGCAGCACGTCGTATGCGCTCGGAAGCGGTGATGCGATCGGCTTATCCGACACTACAACCGTACAGTTTGCAGTACCTCCACGCATCTCCGGACCGTATGACGGCATCCATGTTACGTTCTTGTCTTCATACATCGCTGTATAGGCGATCATCTGTCCGATAAGGAGAACTCCCTGACCGCCGAATCCTGCCAAAAGCATTTTTCTTGTTGCCATTACTTCTCCTCCTCTTCACTATGCTGAACGTGCTTCCACGTGGTGTCCTTGATCTTGCCGATCGGGTAGTAAGGAATCATCTTTTCTGCTACGAAGTCCAGCGACTTTACTGGTGAAATACCCCAGTTAGTCGGGCATGTTGAAAGGAATTCAACGAAGGCGAATCCCAGGCCCTGCTCCTGAACGTCAAGAGCCTTGATGATGGCCTTCTTTGCCTTTCTTACTGCTGCCGGCGAGTGAAGCGATACTCGCTCTACATATACTGCGCCCTCAACTGTTGCAATGAGTTCAGCCATTCTCAGCGGACTTCCGTTGACTTCCTTCTTACGGCCTTCAACGGTGGTCGTCGTCTTCTGTCCCAAAAGGGATGTGGGTGCCATCTGACCGCCGGTCATGCCGTAAATGGCGTTGTTTATGAAAAATGTGCAGATTTTTTCGCCTCTGTGCGCTGCGTGAACGATCTCACCGGTACCGATGGAAGCAAGGTCTCCGTCTCCCTGATAGGTAAATACGTAGTGGTTCGGGTGAACCCTCTTGATTCCCGATGCAACAGCAGGTGCTCTGCCGTGTGCAGACTCTACCATGTCAACGTTCATATACTGGTGTGCAACGATGGAGCATCCAACAGGCGATACTCCTATAGTCTTGCCCAGTGCTCCCCTCTCTTCGAGAGCCTCCATTATGAGTCTGTGCGCGATGCCGTGGGTGCAGCCAGGACAGTAGGTTGTGATGTCTTCGCGCATTCCTTTTGTAATTGTATATACAGGTTCCATTATTCAGCGCCTCCCATCATCTTTATCGTTCTTTCTGCAATCTCAGCAGGGCTGAGCAGCATTCCGCCGACTCTGTTTATTAATTCAACTTCGTGTCTTCCCTTAAGCGACAGCATTACATCGTATATCATCTGTCCCTGGGAAAGTTCTACGGAGATAACCTTCTTGACGTCGTCTCCTACCAGATCGAATGCATCCTTCGGGAAAGGCCAGAGGGTCTTCGGTCTTATGAGTCCTGCCTTGATACCCTTTTCCTCAAGAATCTCCATAGCCTCGACGGTTACTCTTGCAGATGAACCGTACGCTACAAACACAACGTCTGCGCCTTCTACGTTAATGGCTTCGTAGTCAGCCAGCTCCCGCTCCGCCTTTTCAAACTTAGGCCAATACTCGTTGATGAGATCTTCCAGCTCGTCCTGCTTCAGGTGCAGGGACTTGCATACGTTCCTGTCTCTCTTATCCTTGTGGCCTGTGAGTGCCCAAGGTTTCGCCTTGTCGATTTCTTCTTCAGTCATTCCGCCCTTGTCAGGTGGCAGAACAACAGGCTCCATCATCTGTCCGATCATACCGTCAACAGCGATGATTACGGGGTTGAGATACTCCTCTGCAACGTCATATGCCTTGCCGATCATATCGACAGCTTCCTGAATGGAACTTGGTGCGTATACGATGATGTGATAGTCACCGTTTCCGCCGCCCCTGGTTACCTGATTGTAGTCGGCCTGTCCTGGCTGAATCGTACCGATGCCAGGGCCTCCTCTCATAACGTTGAGAATCACTACAGGTACCTGCACGGATGCCATGTATGACATGCCTTCCTGCATGAGTGCGATGCCAGGAGATGATGATGAGAGCAGCACCCTGCCGCCTGCACATGCAGCTCCGAAAGCCATGTTTACAGCAGCCAGTTCGCTCTCAGCCTGAAGGAACTGTCCGCCTGCCTTGTTAAGTTCCCTTGACATGTATTCAGGGATTTCGTTCTGTGGTGTTATAGGATAACCGAAGTAGAATCTGCAGCCTGCTCTGATAGCTGCGATTGCAAATGCCTCGTTACCCTTCATCAGTCTTTTTTCGCTCATTTGCTTCTACTCCTCGTTCTTAAATATTTCAATTGCACATTCAGGGCACATGAGACCACGGCCTATGCAGCCTATGCACGCCTCTTCGTTTATTACTGCTGCCGGATGATATCCCTGGTCGTTTACGCCCGTCTCGTCGAGAGCCAGACAGTCGCGAGGGCATACGGTGATACATAGCTCACATCATTTGCACCTCTCCGGTTTGATGACTACCTTAAATTTTGACAAGATTACACCTCACTTCACTTTACTATCTTTGTCGTGCCAAACAAATAAATGTGATCTATTCTTGTTAATAAATCCAAAAAATAGTTCAATTCGATGTAGCACGTGCATTATAATTCTACTAATTTTTCG
>JAFTHD010000165.1 GCA_017457585.1 Bacillota bacterium
AAGGAAGCAATGGAACCTGAATTCGTGGATTATCAGAAACAGGTCGTAAAGAACGCTGCAGCGCTGGCAGAAGGTCTCATTGGGCACGACTTCGAGCTGGTATCCGGCGGAACGGATAACCATCTGGTTCTCGTTAAGCTGGTCAACAAGAACCTGACCGGAAAGGTTGCAGAGAAACTTCTCGACGATGCAAACATCACAACGAATAAGAACACCATCCCTAACGATCCGCAGAGCCCGTTCGTTACAAGCGGATTGAGAATGGGAACTCCTGCAATGACTTCAAGGGGATTCCTGGAGGACGATGTTAAGAAGGTGACCGATGCGATCGCTCTCGTTATCGACAATCCTGAGGATGCAGCCAAGATTGAAGAAGCAAAGGCAATTGTTAAGAGCCTGACCGACAAGTATCCTCTCCATAAGAACTTCGCTTACTAATAGTAAGTTCTGACAAGCGACTAATGCGCATGCCTTTCGAGGCATGCGTTTTGCATTGGAGCGAGCAAGGTGGATACGATTATTTCAAGAACGTTGAAATTGGACAGCACGAGTATCCATTTTGGCGCCATTTTCGTGTTCAAACCCACTGTGCGGATACTCGGATGTGTTCATTTCAATGGCTGCAGGGAAATAAGTATCCAGGAGAAGTAAATAATGCCTTATTTGGATACACAGGCCATTATTTTTCAACGTTTTATGAAAAAATGTATCGAGCAAAGAAAAGTGTGAAGACATGGGGCGAATGGGCGGCAGGGGTCTGCTGGAAACGTGTAATTGCAAGGGTTTTCAGACAATTCAAACAGGGAAGAATAATGTATACAAACAAAATCGAGTTGCAAATAAACTGTGAGTAGTCTATAGTAATTATGGTATTTTATATACGTATGTAAATATACATCCAAGATATATTGAAAAGGGAGGACGCACTACAATGAACAAGCTTGAACAACTCCGCGAGAAAAAAGCTCACATAGTTGAGGGCGGAGGACAGAAAAGAATTGATTCGCAGCATGCCAAGGGTAAGTTGACGGCAAGAGAAAGGCTTGACATTCTTTTTGATGAGAACAGCTTCGTTGAAATCGATGCTTTTGTTAAGCACAGAAGCGTTAACTTCGATATGGCAGGCAAGGATCTGCCGGGCGACGGCGTAGTAACAGGCTACGGCCAGGTTGACGGAAGACTGGTTTTCGCATTCGCACAGGACTTCACAGTAAGCGGCGGTTCACTCGGTGAGTACCACGCCAACAAGATTGTGAAGGTTCAGGAAATGGCACTGAAGATGGGATGCCCTTGCGTAGGTCTGCAGGACTCAGGCGGTGCAAGAGTTGAGGAAGGTGTTGCCGCTCTGTCTGGATTCGGTAAGATCTTCTACAACAATACGATTTCATCAGGCGTTATCCCTCAGATCTCTGTAATCATGGGACCATGTGCAGGCGGTGCTGTTTATTCGCCGGCTATCACTGACTTCGTATTCATGGTTGATAAGACGAGCCAGATGTTCATTACAGGTCCTGCCGTAATCAAGACGGTAACCGGTGAGGAAGTAACTGCTGAGCAGCTGGGCGGAGCCATGACTCACAACACCATCAGCGGCGTTGCACACTTCGTTGGCAAGGATGACGAGGAGACTTTGCTTCAGGTAAGAGAGCTGCTCGGATACATGCCTTCCAACAACATGGAGTCAGCACCGATCGTTCCTACGAACGACAGCGTGAACAGAATCATCCCTGAACTCAACGAGATTATTCCGGACAACCCGAACAAGGCTTACGACATGTACGAAGTGGTTAAGGCGCTGGCAGACGACGGTAAACTTCTCGATGTAATGCCTCACTACGCTAAGAACATGATTACATGCTTCATCAGAATCGATGGACAGACGGTAGGCGTTATCGCCAACCAGCCTAAGTTCGGTGCAGGATGCCTGGACATCAACGCATCAGATAAGGCTGCAAGATTCATCAGAAGATGTGACTGCTTCAACATTCCGCTTCTTACTATTGAAGACGTTCCGGGATTCCTTCCTGGTACAGATCAGGAATACGGCGGAATTATCAGGCACGGAGCTAAGATGCTCTACGCTTACTGCGAAGCTACAGTTCCAAAGATTACCGTTATCCTGAGAAAGGCATACGGTGGTGCATACATCGGTATGTGTAACAAAGAACTGGGTGCTGATATCGTGATGGCATGGCCATCAGCACAGATTGCTGTAATGGGCGCTTCAGGTGCAGTCAACATTATTTCCTCGGTTAAGAAGGAAATCAAGGCTGCAGATGATCCGATCGCAGTAAGGCAGCAGAAGATAGACGAATACGAAGAGACGTTCAACAACCCATACGTTGCAGCAGCACTCGGATATGTAGAAGACGTTATCGAGCCTGCAACAACGAGACAGAGAGTTGCCGGAGCTCTGGATATGCTTGCAACTAAGAGAGAATCATTACCAGCTAAGAAGCACGGTAATATTCCGCTTTAGGAGGTGGCATAATGAGCTTAATGGAACAATTCACAAACCCGGAAACTATGCATGCGCTTAGCTTCGGCGAAAAGATGGCCGGATCTACGATTACAATGCTGATGGGTCTGGGCGTTACGTTCCTCATTCTTTGCATTCTGTGGGCGTTTATCGTACTCATGGGCAAAGTAATGGGAGCAGTTGACGGTAAGAAAGCAGCGCCAAAGGCAGCCCCTGCAGCGGCAGCAGCACCGGTAGCTACGAAAGCTGCCCCCGCAGCAGGTGGCAGCGACGAGGAGACTGCGGCCGTTATCGCAGCAGCACTTGCGGCGTCGGATGATGTGCTTCCTGCCGTTATCGCGGCAGCAATTGCAGCCTATGAAGGCAGCGGCATTCCGAACAACCTTGTTGTAAGGAAGATTAGAAGAATCCCGAACAACACGACACTTTGGATGGATGCAGCAAGAGACGACGTAATCGACACAAGAAGATTCTAAAGAGACTATATTAAGTAACTCTATATAGTAGATTGTGGAAGTGAAAGGAAAAGGAAATGAAGACTTATAACATCACTGTAAACGGAACAACATATGCAGTAGAAGTAGAAGAAGTTGGCGGCGCAGCACCTGCAGCAGCACCTGCACCGGCTCCAGCTCCAGCACCAGCACCTGCCCCTGCAGCAGCACCGGCTCCAAAGGCAGCACCGGCTCCTGCTCCTGCCCCTGCAGCAGCACCAGCAGCCGGAGCAACTTCAGTAACAGCGCCAATGCCTGGTACAGTTCTTGACGTTAAGGTTACACCGGGTCAGGCTGTAAACGCTGGCGACGTTCTCGTAATCCTCGAAGCAATGAAGATGGAGAACGAAATTCAGGCTCCTTCAGCAGGTACAGTTGATACGATCCCTGCAGCTAAGGGCTCATCAGTTAACTCAGGCGACGTTCTGGTAACTCTCGTTTAGTATATATTTTGGATATTAATATAATATGATGTATGAATCGGGCGGCTACATACCGCCCGATTGTAACGCATATCGCACTGGATCCGGAATAACCGGCAATCATAGAGCAGAGCAAAAGGAGAACACCATGCTACTGGCATTTGATGTAGGCAATTCCAACATCGTTCTCGGTGTATTCGAGGACGGTAAGATGATTACCAACTGGAGACTGGAAACGGACAACAAAAAAAGCGCCGATGAATACGGAATGATCGTAGGACAGCTCTTTAGGTATGAAGGACTTGACATGACAAAGGTAAAGGACGTTATCATTTCAACGGTAGTGCCGTCAGTCCTTTACACGCTTCAGCATTTATGCATGAAATACTTCCACAGGAAGGCAATCGTTATCGGCCCGGGAATCAAGACCGGCCTGGTAGTAAAGTACGACAACCCGAAGCAGGTTGGCGCCGACAGAATCGTCAACGCTGTGGCAGCCCACGCCAAATACGGCGGCGGCCTCATAGTCATTGATTTCGGTACGGCTACTACTTTCTGCGCAATAACTGAAAAAGCCGAATACATCGGCGGAACCATCGCACCGGGACTTAAGATCTCCTCAGAAGCCCTATTTGAGAAAACATCAAAGCTTCCGAAGGTAGAACTGGAAGAACCGGGCAGGGTCATAAACAGAAATACGGCAACCAGCATGCAGTCAGGACTGATTTACGGCCACATGGGAATGGTTGAATACATCGTAAGAAAGATGAAGGATGAACTGAGGGCGCACTGCGGCAAGCCTGACATGGAGATTAAGGTCATAGCTACAGGCGGACTTGCGTCCATGATAGCTCAGGGGACGGACAGCATCGACTACGTTGACAAGATGCTCACCCTCGAAGGCCTTCAGTTAATCTACGATAAGAATAAAAAACTGAGAAAGTCAGATTCTGCCCCGTGCAGAGAAGGAGAAACCAGATGAATGAAAAAAGGAAGCCGCTCGAGATCGGTGGACTGACATTCGAAAGGCCGTTTTTTCTCGCGCCTCTGGCAGGAATTAGCGATAAAAGCATGAGAAGTCTCTGTGCAGCGCACGGGGCTTCTTTGACGTTTACGGAGATGGTAAGCGCAAAAGGCCTCTATTACGGAGATCGAAAGAGCAGGAAGCTGCTGGAGATCGGTGACAGCGAGCCTGCGGTAGGATATCAGCTCTTTGGCAGAGAACCGGAGATTCTGGCATATGCGGTGAAGGAGCTGGCAGGTGAAGACAATCTCCTCTTTGACCTGAACTGCGGATGCCCGGTCCCAAAGGTCGTTAAAAACGGCGAAGGATCCGCGCTCCTAAAGGAGCTGGATGTGCTCTACGATGTTGTCAAAGCCATGGCAGGTGCAACATCAAAGCCCGTTACCGTCAAAATAAGGATGGGATTCGCCAAGGGTGAGAACACGGCTGTGGAGACGGCGAAGGCAGCGGAA
>JAFTHD010000166.1 GCA_017457585.1 Bacillota bacterium
TAAACGATGAGCACGTGTTTGCCTTCATACATGAAGTTTTCGCCGATGCTGACGCCTGCATATGGTGCAATGTACTGGAGAGGTGCCGACTCCGAAGCTGTAGCTGATACAACGATCGTGTACTCCATCGCTCCCTTGTCCTCCAGGGTCTGCACAAGCTGTGCCACCGTGGAGTTCTTCTGACCGATTGCAACGTATATGCAGATAACGTCCTGTCCCTTCTGGTTCAGGATGGTATCGATCGCGATCGCGGTCTTACCTGTCTGTCTGTCGCCTATGATCAGCTCTCTCTGACCCTTACCGATAGGGATCATCGAGTCTATCGCCTTGATACCTGTCTGCAGCGGCTGGTGTACCGACTTCCTCGAAAGAACTCCGGGAGCCGGACACTCTATAGGTCTTGTCTTGTCTGTTATAATCGGGCCTTTGCCGTCGATTGGCTGACCCAGGGCATTGACAACTCTGCCCAGCATATTCTCACCTACAGGTACCTCTACTACTGTGCCTGTCGGTTTAACAATGTCTCCTTCCTTGATTTCCCTGTCGGAACCGAGAATTACAGCACCGACATTGTCTTCCTCAAGGTTCAGAGCCATTCCGTAAGTATTATCCGGGAACTCCAGCAGTTCTCCGGACATGCAGTTCTCAAGGCCATATACTCTGGAAATACCATCACCTACTTCGATAACGGTACCAAAGTCAGATATCTCCATCTGATTCTTGTAATTCTTGATCTGTTCCTTGATGACTGCACTGATTTCTTCCGGTCTGAGATTCATTACTTACCTCCCTCTAACATAATTTGACTTTCCAGATCGTCAAATCGCTTCCTGATGGACAGGTCAAGAAGCTTGCCCTCTGCAAGTATCTTGATTCCGCCGATCAGCTTGGGATCCAGTTCATTTGCCAGTCTTACTTTCTTTCTTAAGAGCTTTGAGACTTCTTCTTCAAGCTCTGACATTCTGCTTTCGCCCAGCGGAACTACCGAATAAACGACACCGTCCGTATATCCGGATTCCTCCATTATCAGCTTTTTGTACATCTTAAGGATACCCTCCAGATGCACAGTGCGTCCTTTATCAACGAGTACATAAAGGAAGTTTAGGAATTCTTCGCTGATTCTGTCTGCAAAAATCTTTTCGAGAACGTCCTTCTTATCTCTGTTTGAAATGGACGGGTGACTGATGAAGTCCTTAAACTCCGGTTCATTTTCGAGAAGACTGAGAAGGCCGTCCGCTTCTTCAAGGAATTGCTCCTTTTTGCCAAGGTCTGCCGCAGCTTCAAACAGGGCAGTACCGTAGGTTCTGTCAACGGTTAATTCTGCCATCCCGTGCTCCTTGCATTGTTAATTACTTCATCTACGATCGCTTCCTGACCACTGCTCTCAATTTCTTTTTCTACAATCTGCTCAGCAGCCATAATCGCAAGCGATGCGATCTCCTGCCTCATCTCGGCAGTTGCCTTCTCGCGTTCAACCTCGATGGTGCGCTCAGCCTTTGCGATAATCTCGCCGGCTTCCTTGTGAGCGTTCTCAACGATATCCTTTGCCTGGACGTCCGCCCTGGCTCTGGCGGCTCTGATAATCTCCCTGCCTTCCTCCTCCACGTTGGCTATGCGCTTGGAGTAGTTCTGCATCTTTTCATCAGCCCTTCTGTTGATCGCTTCCGCACTGTCAAAGGCGTCCTGAATTGCGGCCTGCCTGTCCAGCATGAACTTTCTTACCTTTTCCCAGAAGAAACGCTTTAATATGATGTATAGGATAACTACGTTGATTAAGATCATTACAAATGACCAGTTAAGTTCAATTATACCTGCATTCATAGCATTTCCTCCTTTCTGTCAAACTTGCGTGAATACCTTCAACGATTCTTACTATCACATTCGCAGTTTATACGAAAGGATTAGCGAACAGCAACATAATTGCAATGATGAGTGCGAAGATACCTGCAGTCTCTGTCAGCGCTACGCCGATGAGCATGAGCTTCAGGAGAGTACCCTGAGCTTCAGGCTGTCTTGCAGTTCCTTCTACAGTCTTACCTGCGTTGAATCCGATACCGATTCCTACGCCTGCCATTGCGATCATTGCAGCTCCTGCGCCAAGTGCTGAGAATGCCATAATGAGAGCTTCTGATGTAATACCTGTCATTTTTCTTTCCTCCTTAATATTCCAATGGTATGTTTAATCTTCTACCTGCCTTGCATTGGAAGTAAATACCATAGTTAACATAACGAATATATAACCCTGCAGTACCGGCTCGAACATATCGAAGAAAGCGTTGAGCGGCAGCGGTATAATGAGCTGGAAGAACGGGATGAACGATCCGCACATAGCGGAAAGGTGTTCAAGTCCGTGATATATGAGGGTCATTACTATAACCCCTGCCAGCAGATTACCGAAAAGTCGCATTGCCAGAGTGATCGGGAACATACTGTCACTGATGATGTTCATCGGCAGCATAAATGCGAAAGGTGACGAGAGCTCTCTCAGATAGCCTCTCGCTGTCTTTACCCTGATTGCATTATAGTGAATCATTACGAATGACACTATCGCCAGCGGCGCGGTACAGTTCAAATCCGCAGCCAGAGGCCTGCAGTCAAGAAGTCCCAGCATGCTTCCAGGAATCAGGAATACGAGCAGGGTACCCATGTAAGGTGCAAACCGTTCGCCGACTTCACCCATAACATCCCTTACCATGTTATATACGAACTCAACGATCCACTCTGCAACCCCCTGGAATCCCTTAGGTATCCTCTCCAGCTTTCTTGTTGATGCGAAGGCGAATACAAGCATGAGGATGCTGAAAATCCATCCCCATATTACAGTCTCCGTGATAGGAACAGGGCCTACCTGAAATATTATTTTAGGACCTAATTCCATACTCATCCCTCCTTTAACTTACTTATTCCAGTCATCGTCTTCATCGTCGTAAACGCTAAGGTCGTTCCACTCCTTAGGTTCCGTCCAGTCATTGAGCGGGTTCTTCTCCTTCTTAAAGAGCCCGTAAACGATGAGGTACGTGAACATAATCGATACGTGAAGCGTCACAAACCCGAGGGCGCATCCCACAGCCGCATGGAATCCGAATTTAACGGCTGCTACAAATACTGCTCCGTATATGACAAGCCTGACGAAATATCCTCCTACCATCGGCATGGCACGATTCTGCTCCATAACCTTCTCTCCTGCTTTGACGAGAAGCGTGAAGTTCAAAATTGTAACAGCTGTGCCTACAACAAGACCTGCGGTGAACATCAGGCTTACCCCGATGACGGGCAATGATATCACTTCTGCTGCGAGCGCCATCACCACAACGTATCTAACAATTTCCTTTTTGAATTTAGTCAAATCTGTCATGATTCTGCTCCGGCTACGCTTCAGAAATGCGTAAAATATAGTCCACTTTCACGATTATACACCAGTTGTCAGAAAATTGCCATTTATTTTTCATTTTTTGTGTCATCTTTTCTTTTAATTTTAACTCCTCTTATATTCGTGTTCCTGTTGCTTGTTTCAGATAGCAACACGTAGAGGAGCATAATTGCCACCGCCACAAGCCCCGCACTCTCAACGTAGAGGCCTCTGCTGTACAGCACTGCAACGACTCCGAGTATTCCGCTCATGCAGTACATGAGCATTACGGAACGCCTTTGACCGTAGCCTGCCTTCATAATCCTGTGGTGCAGGTGTTCTTTGTCGCCCATTCCGATCGGCTGGTGATTGATCAGTCTCCTGACTATTGCAAAAGTGGTGTCCACAATCGGAAGTCCAAGTACCAGCGCAGGGATAACGACTACAACTATGGTCGCTCCTTTTACAGCGCCGATCATACTGAACGATGCTATGGCAAACCCGAGGAGCTGCGAACCGCAGTCTCCCATGAAAGTTTTTGCAGGATGAAAGTTAAACGGCAAAAATCCCATTGCCGAACCGGCTATTATCATCATCGCTATCGTGGCAAGTTCTCTGCCGTGGATATATGCCACATATCCTATGCAAAGGGATGATATTATGCAGATTCCTGCGGCGAGTCCATCGAGCCCGTCGATGAGATTGACCGCATTGGTTATGGCAACGATCCATATCACCGTGCACAGGAAGCATGCAATATCCCCGAACATGATATTCGTATCATCCCCTGTGAAGAAGTTGGTGATAAATGAGATTCTGAGGCCTGTTGCATATACTGCCGTTGCCGCCACAATCTGTCCGATAAGCTTGACGATCGGTCTCAAGGTTTTGATGTCATCTATGACGCCCATCACAAAGATAATGCAGCAGCCCAGAAAGGCGCTCATGGAATTTTCATGATCTCTGGCAAAGATGAGCATCGCCACCATCATTCCGAGAAATATAGCTGCTCCGCCAAATCGCGGCACTATCCTGCTGTGCATCCTTCTGCCGTCTTCAGGCACGTCCATAGCCCCTATGCGCGGAGCGATCTCTATCGTAATAGGCGTCGCCACCAGGGCGATCAGGAATGCAACGCAGAAGGGCGCCCATAAATCAAAACTTGTTGCTGTCACTTCTAATCTCCTAACATTACGATCTTGCGGCCGGCCTCTTCAAGAAGCTCGACAGAAAGCTGATCAGGATATCCTTCCTTGACAATTATCATTTCAATACCTGCGTTAATTATCATCTTCGCACAGATAACACATGGCTGATGAGTGATGTAAATGGTCGCACCTTCGACGCTCTGCCCTGAAGTTGCCGCCTGTATAATCGCATTCTGCTCAGCATGAAGCGCTCTGCACATCTCATGCCTCTCTCCTGACGGTATCCCGAGTTTCTGCCTCAGGCATCCGCCCTCCAGCTCACCGCAGTGAGCGAGACCCTTCGGCGCGCCATTATACCCTGTGGCCACGATCCTTCTGTCCTGTACCACCACAGCGCCCACGCTGCGCCTGAGACACGTAGATCTCTTTGCTACCAGTTCCGCCATCTCCATGAAGTGGGAATCCCAGCTCGGTCTGTTGTCCATAATTCAGTCCTCCCGGGCAGCCTGCTTTAGCTGCGCCTCATCAAAATATATTTCCGACAGATAGAGCCCGTTCGGCGGTGCCGTATGCCCTGCCCTGCTCCTGTCTGCCGCGTCTATGATACTCTGCATCTCTTCTGCAGCGATCCTGCCTGCGCCTATGTCAACCAGCGTACCCGTAATGATCCTCACCATGTTGTAGAGAAACCCGTCTCCCCTAACCACAAGGTTAATGCCGGCTGAATCCTCAGCAGCTTCACATCTGCCAGCGCCTTCCTCTATGCGTATATCGTATATGGTTCTCACCGTAGTCTCTCTCGGGTTGCCGCCGGAAGCTTCAAAAGACTTGAAATCATGCGTTCCTTTAAGCTTTGCTGCAGCCCTCTTCATCGCCGGCACATCCAGCCGTTCTCGAACATGGTATACGTAATTTCTTTCAAATATATTCGGCTCACCGCCATTTTTGATGCGATATATATACTCCTTGCCGGCGCAGTCAAATCTCGCGTGAAAATTAAGAGGCTTTTCTTCTGCGGCGAGTATCCTTACAGGCGATATGGCGAACGGGCCTTTCTCCGCTCCGCACAGCGCGTTGTTTACCGCGAGGGGGATTCTCTCAACAGGGATCCCAAGATCCGCCTTAAAACTGGCTCTCTGTCCGCAGGCATGAACCCCGGCATCCGTTCTGCTGGTTCCGTTTAGAATGATCTCAGTCTTAAACAGCCTGGACATTACCTGCTCCAGATGGCCCTGCACGGTCACCTCTTCCGGCTGTCTCTGCCACCCGTGAAATCCTGTCCCGTCATATGCGATTGTAAGAAGTATGTTTCTTATCATTTCGGATGTAATGATCGTCCTGCTTGCATCTTCTTGTGTGTTAAAGAAAGAAAGGCCACA
>JAFTHD010000167.1 GCA_017457585.1 Bacillota bacterium
TGAAGGAAGACGAGGGTAAGGAAATCTTCGCAGAGATGATCAAGCATGCTGACGTTGTAGTAGAGAACTACAAGGTTGGAACGCTCAAGAAGCTGGGATTTGATTATGACAGAATGAAGGAAATCAACCCTGGAATCATCTACGCTAACATCTCAGGTTACGGCCTCGAAGGACCTCTCGCAGAGAGACCTGCATACGATATCGTAGCACAGGGCGTATCAGGCATGATGAGCGTTACAGGTTTCCCTGATCAGCCGCCTACAAAGATTGGTCCGTCAATCGGCGACAACTACTCAGGTGCATACCTCTGCATGGGTATCCTGGCAGCTCTTTACAAGAAGCAGCAGACAGGTGAAGGTGCAAGAATTGACGTTGCAATGGTTGACACACTCTTCTCAGTAATGGAGAACTTCGTTGTTAAGTACACAGTTGCAGGCGAGCATCCAATGAGAGCCGGCAACATCGACCCTGGTATTGCTCCATTTGACTCATTCTCCGCTAAGGATAAGGACTTCGTAATGGGCTGCGGTACAGACAGAATGTTCGAAAACCTGTGTACAGCGATCGGCAGAGAAGACCTGCTTGAAGACGAAAGATTCAAGACAAACGGCCTCAGATGCGACAACTATCTCCCTGATCTGAAGAACGAAATCGAGAAGTTCACGAAGACGAAGACTTTCGAAGAACTGGAAGAGCTGATTGTTCCTATGGGAATTCCATTCGGACCTATCAACGACATTCCTGATATCGCTGATTCAGACCTTATCGCAGGAAGAAACATGCTGTGGGATGTTTACCAGCCAGGCATGGAAGCTGAGATTAAGATTCCTGGATGCCCTATCAAGATCCACGGACTGGAAGACAAGCCTCAGAAGGCTGCTCCTGTACTCGGCGAAAGCAACGATGAGATCTACAAGGATATGCTCGGATTCGACGAAGAGAAGATCGCTGAACTGACAGAGAAGGGCGTTATCTAATAGAAGACCCCTTAGCACGGACGTGCAATGCAATGCGGGTGCGAAACAATACCAATTTACGAAACGGTATTCATGGGAAATGGCACCGATGTATGCAGCACGGACGTGCAAAGTGAAAACGAATACGGACTCCCGGCCACAGGGCCGGGAGTTTTTGTATAAGGACCTCCGCATTGGACGCGGGGGTGGTTTTCTTACGCAGGTATATGCGGCCTTATATAACCTATAACAAATTGTGATTTGAATCGAACAGCCTTTGCGATATAATGATATTTGGGAATTCATGCAAGATTTATAAGTTGCATATCATTGATTAGAAAAGGAGAAATTGCAATGGGTATTTTTAAACCGGCAGATATTCTGCTTCCAAAAGATGCTCCCATGGAGAAGTGGGCTGTAATCGCATGTGATCAGTTCACATCTAATGCTGATTATTGGGAGAGAGTCAAGGCAAATGCAGAGGGCAGCCCTTCAACGATCAATCTGGTGCTCCCTGAAGCGATGCTGGGTACATCTGAAGAAGAAGCGCACACTGCGCTTATCAATAAAACCATGGCGGAATACGTTGCAAATGATGTGTTCCAGACCTATGAGAATTCATTTATTTACGTTGAGAGAACCCTTGAAAATGGAACGATCCGAAAGGGTCTCGTTGGTATGGTGGACCTGGAGGAATACGACTTTAACGTAGGCTCTGTTGCAAACATCAGAGCAACGGAGAAGACGGTTCTCGAAAGAATACCGCCGAGAGTGCGCGTGAGAAAAGATGCTCCCATTGAACTTCCACACATCATCATGCTCTGCGATGACCATGACGGCGTGCTGCTGGATCCGATCGAAGAGAAGAAGGAGCACCTGAAGAAGGTTTACGAGTGCGACCTTATGGAAGGCGGCGGCCATATCGTAGGATATCTGGTAGAGGGCAAGGACGTGGAAAGCTTCAACGCAACTTTTGAAGAGTACAGCGCTGAGGTTCCGGGCAAATACGCAGGACTTGATGGAACACCGATGATTCTTGCAACAGGGGACGGCAATCACTCACTGGCAACAGCCAAGACCTGTTACGAAGAACTCAAGGCTGCAAATCCTGGCGTAGATCTTTCGAACCACCCGGCAAGATACGCGCTCGTTGAGCTGGAGAACATTCACGACGAGTCTCAGGTGTTTGAGCCGATTCACAGAATCGTAGTCGGTCTCGATCCACATGTGGTTCTGGAAGCCTGCAAAGCCAGCATCGGCGTTACAGGACCGGACGAAGGCTTCGAAGTGAAGGCGATCATCAAGGGCGTAGTTGAGACCATTTACCTGGATAAGAAGAAGGGCGAGCTGGCAGTCGGCGTTCTTCAGAAGTGGCTGGACAGCTATCTACCTGCTCACGGCGGCGAAATCGATTACATCCACGATGACGACGCACTTCTCGCGCTTGCAGAAGAGGACAACTCCATAGGGTTCCTGCTTCCGGCAATGGAAAAGAGCCAGCTGTTCCGCGGAGTTATCGCAGACGGTGCGCTGCCGCGCAAGACGTTCTCCATGGGACACAGCAGGGAGAAGAGATACTACATCGAAGGCCGTAAGATTAAGTAGTCCAAAAAGAGGCAGTTAAACGACAACTTGTTAGGGGCTAACGTGCAGCCAAAGTTATAGTCTTCGTTATATTTAGCAAGGGGGGTATGTGATTATGATGAAGAATAAAGTTAGAATGGCTATAGATGTGGTTGTTTTCCTCATATTTTTCTTTGTGGAGTTTAACGACATCTTACATTTAGATGGAATGGCGTGCAGACTTGTTAGCGGGATTGAAAATCTTATAGGTGTAGCGGCCGCTATAGATTTCTATCGTTGCATTGTAAAAGAGCCGGATTCGAATCGTAATTAAACAGGAAACCCCAGAGAATGCTTGAGCCCTTAGGCATGTGTTCTCTGGGGTCTTTTGATATTGCAGGCGTGTTGATATCCAGTGCGAAATAATATGATGACATGTAGGGGGGTCACAAAGTGTGCATACATGAACAATCCCGAACGGTCGCGCTCGGGATTGTATCGTTTAACATGAGTATTAAGCTGTAAATACTATGTGAAAAACAGATCAATTATGACCTTGCCGATTAGAGAGGAAGTTCCTCCTTATTCTGACCGTTAGGGCTTGCAACGATAATCTTCTCTGGGGTAACTACAACTGCACACTTTGCAGGGAAAGCACCCTTGAAAGTATCGTCTGCCAGCTTAACGAAGAAGTCGTAAACAGGACCTTCGGTAACAAGTTCGGCGCTTCCTTTGATCTGATAAGCTTCGGCTGTTGCAGGATCTGCTGCTGCGATGGCGATTTTGCCTGTCGACTTGATGTTTTCAAGGGTTGTTTCAAGTAGCACTGCACCGATAGCAAGCTTGCCGTCTTCGGTTACACACTTGAAGCCTACGGGAACTACATTAGGCTCGTCGCCGCTCGTTGCAAGGAACCATAAATTTTCTTCAAAAACCTTCTTGATGTTATCAGCAATCATCTCTTTGCTCCTTTCTCAATTCAGACACTCTACATTAGGAGTTTGGTCATCGAATGCTGACCGTTTTAGTATTATAATTCTAACTTAGGACTGGAGCAGATGTCAATAAGATGGAATCGGCGATATGGCCGATGTCTTAAATCAGCGATAAGGCCGATGCATGTAAAGGAAATAATGAGCCCCGGGCAGCAGGCGCGCCTAAGAATTGAAAATCGTTGGCGCGAAAGCGGATCCGCAGGTGACCTAATTCTTTCTTGTGATAAGCAGAATCTCCGGAGGGTTTCCGTACTGATTAATCATGCGAATATAGGAAGCGTGGTATTTTGATGAGTCAAGGCCTTCTGCAAATTGGAGCAGAGTCTCCTTTTCCTGTGCGCCGGCCGGATGACCCGAATAGATGGTTATGCAGATGAGGCCATCCTTTGAAAGTATGTGCAGCGCCGATTGAACGGCCTTAATCGTTGACTCGGGCATCGTTGTGAGGCTCTTGTTGCCGCCGGGTAAGTAACCCAGGTTAAAAACGATAATATCAGCAAGATTCGTGTCAACATACTCAGATATGTTCTCGTGACTGTCTGATATCAGACGGATATGACCGCGATCGATAAGATGAGAAAAATTTGCCCCGGCCAACCTGTTTCTCGTAAGTTCAATTGCCTTTTCCTGCACATCAAAAGCGAGAAGCCTGTGACCGTCTGCATCACTGTGATCCGGCCAAAGGCTCGTTGCAAGAAAAAGTGTGTCGTGACCGCCGCCGCAGGTTGCATCGATGACCGTGCAGCCGGGAGAGTCAGAACCTTTTGGAAGATATGCACTGATGATATGGTGTGCAAATTCGGTTGTCTGCCTGATTATATTGTTCATGGTGTGTGTAAGCCGTCTTGTTCTGTCTGAGAAACGTATGAGAAATGATATTGCCCAATTGATAATAGGTTTCCATACGGCGGTCTATCCATCTGTCTCATCGATTTCTATTTGCTTGATTACCTTTGCAGGCACGCCGCCTACGATCACATTGTCCGGCACGTCACCGGTTACCACGGCGCCTGCTGCGACAACGGCGTTGTCCCCAATGGTAACTCCCTTGCATACCGTAGCATTTGCGCCAATCCAGACGCCCTTGCCGATACGGATAGGTGCCGGATGAAGCTGCTGGCGCTTTGCCGGGTCAAGGTCATGGTCGAGCGTTGCCAGTACCACGCCGTGGCCAATCAATGCACCGTCGCCTATATAGATGCCGCCCTGATCTTGGAATTTGCATCCGGCGTTGATGAAAACGTTGTTGCCTATGTGGATATTCTTCCCGAAGTCCGTGTAAAACGGAGGGAACAAACCGAAGTTTGTCCCGACGGGTTTGCCTGTGAGCTTGGACATAAGCTCTGCCAGCTCGTCTGGCTCGTGGAATGACGTGTTGATTTCCATCGTGATCTTTTGCGCCTCGCGGCTGTAATATCTCATCAGCTCGATGACATCCCAGTCCTCGCCGACAGTGTCTCCGTTGTTAAAATGTTTCAGTAATTCCTTTAATTCCATCTACTTCATCTCCAGTGTCAAAATAACATCTTGTTCTCCGAGAAGCGTAGCCAGCTCCTTGTCAGTTTTCCCTTCCACGTGGCCGAGTCTCGTGTAGCTCCACGAGTTAGAGCCATAGAAGATTACAATCTGGTTCCCTTGGTATAGGACGATGTCGCCGGGTTCGGTAACCGTCTGCACATCGTTTGCCGGAAGGTTTGCACCAATTGAGCCTACCTGCTCGAAGTCACCATACATAGACATATGAATTTCGAGAGGCTTCTCCCCGGCAAGTTCCGTTAGTGCGGAAACCGAATCGTTATCTTCCCATGAAATGTCGAGCGCTTCACCATCAATGGACAAAGTTAATTTCGAAGTGACTGTATCGGTGCTGACTTCCTGCGTGTCCTGCTCGACTTCAACCTGTTTAACAGCGGAATCAGAAGTCTCGCTCACATTGTCGCTGCCGCACCCTGAGAGAGTGGGCATCATCAGCGAAATAAGAACTATACCAGTAAAAAATCTTTTCATGTTTTGCTCACCTCGTCTGTTCTTCCAATTTTGGTGGTGACCGGGTGCAAGCCGTCACTGTAATTGCAGATAGCTATATCCTTTTGCATTTGTGCTCGAGTCGGGAAACCTCCTTCTGCGAGTGTTTCTTTACACCCGGGCTTATCTATTATTCAAGTGATCGATTCAAAATCCGCTTCTGGTTTCGTCCAGAAAACATACACCGCTCCCGGTAAAATTATTTGAACCATCGCTGAGGAGACTTCGCCATGTGACGCATGGTGGAATATGCATGGCTTATCTCTACAAACAGCATAAAGGCAATATTTTTATATTTCAAGAGTTTTGTGTTTAGAGTGAGGCCGGTTTCGAGATGAAATAATATGTGAATTTATGAAAAGGCAA
>JAFTHD010000168.1 GCA_017457585.1 Bacillota bacterium
AAGTAGATCATGTCTGGCTGATAGTCGAAGTTCTGGAATGCGAATGCCTTACCAGTTCTGTAGAATCCTGCCATTACTTCGTCAGCAACCATCAGGATATCATACTTGTCGCAGAGTGCTCTAACGCCCTTGTACCATTCTACTGGTGGGATAAGAACGCCGTTTGAACCTACTACTGATTCGAGCCAGATTGCAGCAATCTGTTCAGGTCCTTCGTAAAGAATCTGGTTCTCTAACAGTTCCAGGTAGAACTCAGCAATGTCTGCATCGCTTTCGAACTTGCAAGCCTTAGGTGCTCTGTAAGCATAAGGTCCATCGTACTTAACGAATCCAGGACCGCCTGGCTCGTTGAAGAAGTGTCTTGGCTCACCTGTCAGCATACCAGCGCCTGCTGATGAACCGTGATAGCATCTGTACATTGAGAAGATCTTAAGCTTGCCAGTGTACTGTCTTGCAATCTTGATAGCGTTTTCGTTTGACTCTGCACCGGCGTTAGTGAAGAACACCTTAGCGCCTTCAGGGAAACCAGTCAGGTTAACGATAGCTTCTGCAGCGTCTGATCTGCAGTCCATAGCGAAAGCAGGTCCCATGAACGGAATCTTGTCAGCCTGCTCTTTGATAGCGTCGATGATAGCCTTGTTGCCGTGACCCAGGTTTGAGTTAACCAGCTGTGAAGACATATCTGCATATCTGTTGCCTTCTTCATCCCAGAAGTAGATTCCTTCAGCCTTCGTAACAACCATAGGGTTTACTTTGTTCTGAGCTGACCATGAATGTAAGTTGTATTTCTTATCTTTTGCTTTGATATCTGACATCTTATTAAACTCCTTTTCATCTCGATATCCCCGCCGAAAGGGGAAGTCCTCCCGGCGGAGAAACGATTAAACACGATTTGTATTTTGGTTACCGATTAAGCGTCAACCTTAGCGATTACATCAGCATCGATGAAGTCTTCAGCCTTGTCTGGCTTCCAGTTAGGAATCTGTCTTGAAACGTATGTGAAGTTGAGCAGATCCTTCCAAGTTGCGTTGTGGGATACGCTGTTGCCGCCCCAAGTACCGCAGCCAAGAGTCATTGATACAGGGAATCCGCAATCCCAACCACCTGAGTTAGTCAGGCACTGTGGCTGGTTCACTACGCACTTAGTTACAGGAGCAACTGATGCAACTCTTGCAACGTCTTCAGGATCGTCAGTGTGGATACCACAGCTGTGTCCCTTACCCTGATAGTTCAGGCAAGCCATCATGATATCGATAGCTTCGTCAAGATCCTTAGCCTTCTGTACGCCGGATACAGGTGAAAGCTTCTCGCCTGCGAATGGGTGATCAAGACCAGCACCGTTTTCTTCTGCCATCAGTACAACTGTACCTTCTGGAACGTCGATGCCAGCGATCTTAGCGATTGTCTGAGCGTTCTGAGCAACGATAGCTCTGTTGAGTACGTGATCGTTAGGAGTGTTAGGCCACATAGCAACCTGCAGCTTTTCCTTTTCTTCTGATCCGTCCTTGAACAGAACAGCGCCTCTCTTAGCCATTTCTTCTACGAATTCATCATAGCAGTCTTCGAATACGATGATGTTGTTTTCAGTTGAGCATGATGTTGCGTTGTCATACTTCTTTGACTTAACGATCATCTCTGCAACCTTGTCGAGTGGAGTCTTTCCAGTTACGATTGATACGCAGTTACCAACGCCAACGCCGATAGCTGGAGTACCGGATGAGTAAGCTGTCTCTACGAGTGCTTCGCCGCCTGTTGCCAGGATGAAGTCACACTGCTTCATCAGTTCCTGTGAAGTTCCAAGCTTAACGTATTCAGGTTCTACTGACTGTACCAGATCTTCTGGATATCCAAGCTTCTTCAGTGTAGCTCTGATTTCGTCTACGATTACAACATTCAGCTTAGCGCACTTAGGGTGTGGTGCCAGAATGATTGCATTTCTTGTCTTAAGAGCCATGTTTGACTTAACGATAGGAGTTGCCTCACCGTTAGTTACAGGCATGATACCAGCAACAACGCCCATAGGCTTTGCATAAGTCTGCATTCCTGTTTCCTTATTGTCATCGATGAGACCAACGGACTTCTTGTCCTTCATCTGGAGATATGCTCCCCAAACCTTACCGTAAATCTTTCCAACCTTATCTTCTGCGATACCCATGCCTGATTCTTCAACCAGCATCTCAGCATACATCTTAGCCTTTTCCGGCTTTGTAAGGTTGTAAGTAACAGCTGCTGTAATAAGATCAACGTCTTCCTGAGTGAAGTCGTTAGCGATAGCCTGAGCAGCTCTGCCCTTTTCAACTAATCCTGCAACATATTCTGCATAGTTTAATTCTGCCATTTTAAGTGTCCTCCTTTAATTAATTTAGCATAACGCATTAACTACGTTGGTGGCAGGACTCTGCCTGTCCTGCAATATTATGATACTCCAAAACATGCGCCCGGGTCAATGAATTGGCAGTCCGAGGCGCAGACTGCCAAAACGATGCCACGAAATCCATATAAACGTTGAAATTTCAATAGTTTTAGGCTCGTTCAAACTTTAACGAACTAAAGTGTTGATAAAATTTAGCAAAGCTTTAATGTTCTGAAAACCCCGCCAATTCAAAAATTCCGATACAAAATTGTATCGGAATTAGTTTGTCCAATAATTAACACTTAAAAAGCCAGCAATTTCAATGCTTGAAGGCACATGATACAAAAATGTATCGCAGATACAAAATTGTATCACCGGTTATAGGCGGACTTTATCACCTGTTAGAGGAGATGGGTATAGGGGAGAAAATGGCTAAATTTCAACGTTTATTCGCTTCTGCTGCCGGAGAGCCCGTATTTGTTAAGTTTTCTCACAATTGTAGGCTGGCTGACCTGAAGGACTTTCGCCATCGCCCTGGTGGAACCGTAGGCTTTAAGAGCGCTTGCCAGAATCTCCTTTTCCGCCTGCTCCATAGCAGACTGAAGGGACATATCCGTATTCGTGTTAATGTTTATTTCCGCGTTCTCTCTAAGGTATGTAGGAATATTATCTGCGTGAATAACCTGTCCCTCCGTGGTCAGAATGAGTCTCTCTATTATATTCTGAAGCTCCCTTATATTTCCCGGCCATGTGTACTTGAGAAGTACGGTAAGTGCGTCAGGCCCCAGCTCTTTATCTTCTCCAAGAACTCCGTTAAACCTGTTCAGCTCCCGCTGAATAAGCTGAAGAATATCCTCCGGTCTGTCCCTCAGGGCAGGTACGCTGATAGGTGCAACGTTCAGACTGTAGTAAAAGTCATCTCTGAACCTGCCGCTCTTTACAAGTTCCATAAGGTCCTTGCTCGTAGCAGCGATAATTCGCACATCGACAGGAATATTTCGTATGCTTCCCACGCGCTGTATTATGCCATCTCTTATTACACGAAGCACTTTGAACTGGGCGTTCAGCGAAAGTTCGGAAATTTCATCGAGGAACACTGTGCCGCCGGAGGCTGATTCGAATACGCCCTTATTTCCCTCGGCACGCGTTCCCGTAAAGGTGCCGCGTACGTATCCAAAGAGTTCTGCTTCTATCATCGTGTCCGCTATGGCGTCGCAGTTTACGTGCATGAAAGGTGCGCCGCTTCGCTTGCTTTCATCGTGAAGCGTCTCCGCCAGGCGGCTTTTTCCTACTCCCGACTCGCCGATGAGAAGAACGGGCGTGTCCACCGCGGAAAGTCGCCTCGTGAGCACCAGGACGTTTTTCATGGCCTGGCTTGCAGCGACAATCTGATCCTCCTTGACGTCGAACTTGTTCATCTGAGTTACATCAAGAAGCTTGTTGCCTGGTCTGTTCGGCTTGCTTCCCTTCGTGGTGAGCCCGGTGATATCCTTTGATATGGTAACGATAAATGAGATGTCTCCGTCGTCCGTAAACACAGGGTAGCCGGAGGTGAGCAGTCTTCTGCCGCTTTTGTTTTCGTGAATGAGCGCCTTGTCCGCCTTGTGCTCGAGAACGACCTTTGTAACGGACTGGGTGAAGATGCCAAGACTAACCAGTTCATCTACCGTCTTGCCGTAGAATTTCTCACGGCTTTCCATGTATATCTCTTCAACTGCTGTGTTGCACCATATGCAGATCCCGTTTGCATCGTCAACAAAGGCTGCATCGGTAATGGTCTCGAGAACCGGCAGCAGTGAACTTAATTTTATCGTAGAATCCATGACTCCCATAATTTTGCGCTCCTTTTAACTTTAGTACATTATATATGGAATTCAAGAAAAGTGCAAAAAATCACTTGCATGAGTCATTCGCTTGTGGTAAATTATTTGAGGTAGTAAAGAAGGAGTTATCCGCTTCTCACCTCGAGGCGAAAGTTACCGGGGTTAATAATTACACTTTAACCGGCTGTCTGCCGGGTGCTGTGTGTGAATTTTGAAGCGGGTACCCATATCCGCTTTTATTTATTTGTTCGGAGGTATAGAACCATTAGCAAGGAAGCGCTTATAAACGAAGAAATTCGTGCAAAGGAACTGAGAGTTCTCTCAGGCGACGGAGAACAGCTTGGCATCATGAGCAGAGAGGAAGCCTTGGATCTGGCTGAGGAGAAAAAGCTGGATCTGGTGTGCATAGCACCGAAGGCGAATCCGCCTGTTTGCAAGATTCTCGACTACAGCAAGTACAAGTACGAGATGAAGAAACGGGAGAAGGAAAACAAGAAGAAGCAGCACGCTACGGAAGTCAAGGAAATCAGACTGTCAACCTTTATCGAGGAACACGACATTCTGGTGAAGGCTAAGACCGGTGCTAAATTCCTGAGAAACGGAGACAAGCTCAAGGTGAGTCTCAGATTCAGAGGAAGGGAAAGAGATTACGTTGCCAAGGGAATGGAAGTAATGGACAAGTTTGCGGAGGCTGTATCAGAGGTTGGTACGGTTGAGAAGAAGCCGAAGTTTGAAGGCGGCAGACTTCTCACGATGGTCCTGACACCAAAGACGGATAAGAAGCAATAAATTAACAGGAGGAAATATCATGGCAAAGAACAAGATGAAGTCTCATAGAGGCGCAATGAAACGATTCAAGACGACAGGTTCCGGTAAAGTCAAGAGGAATAAAGCATATAAGAGCCATATCCTTACGAAGAAGAGCCAGAAGAGAAAGAGAAATCTCAGGAAGGCAACAACTTTATCAAGTGCAGATCTGAAGAGAATCAAGTCAGTACTGAACGTGTAGTAGTAAGGAGGTAATGAAATGGCAAGAGTTAAAAAAGGTGTAAACGCACATAAGAGACATAAGAAAGTTCTGAAGATGGCAAAGGGCTACTATGGTGCAAAGAGCAAGCAGTTCAAAGCTGCTAAGCCTGCAACTATGAGAGCTCTCCGTTCAGCTTACGTTGGAAGAAAGAACAAGAAGAGAGAATACAGAAGAATGTGGATCGCAAGAATCAACGCTGCTGCAAGACTCAACGATATTTCATACAGCAAGCTGATGGCTGGTCTTAAGAATGCAAACATCGAGATCAACAGAAAGATGCTCTCCGAGCTGGCAATCAGCGATCCTGCTGCATTCGCACAGCTTTGCGAAACAGCTAAGAATGCTCTCTAAGAGTGACGGGCATAAAAGTGCATATTGATGAATAAAACTGTCGGGAAACGAATTCGGTTTCCCGATTTTTTTAATCGAATCCCTTGCAATAGTAGGTGCCTGCGTGTATTATGGTTAAGATGAATAAATATACTTGCAAGCTTATAAAAATTCATTATCATGAATTTTATGCATTGCTGCGGAGGATGACATGAAGTACAAGGTTTTCGTTGACGGCGGAGAAGGAACTACAGGACTGAAGATTCACGAATATTTTGCAAAGCGCGATGATATAGAAGTTCTCACGATTGATCAGGAGAAGAGAAAGGATCCGGAGGAGAGACTTTCTCTCATAAAAAAGGCTGACGTATCTTTCCTTTGCCTTCCGGATGCGGCTGCAAGAGAAATTGCGGAGGCTGCACCAAAAGAGGCGAGGATTTTGGATACATCGACAGCTCACAGAACCAATCCGGCCTGGGTATACGGAATGCCGGAGGTTTCAAAGACGAGACGTGATGAAATCAGAGATTCAAACAGGGTGGCTGTTCCGGGTTGCCACGCGTCAGGCGTGATTCTATTGCTAAAGCCGCTAATAGAGGCAGGCGCAACAGGGCTTGAATATCCATTCGCAGCAACGTCAATCACCGGATACAGCGGCGGCGGCAAGAAGATGATCGCCCAGTATGAGGCAGGAGGCGATGTTTCCCTTGAAAGCCCGAGGCAGTACGGGATATCTCAGAGCCATAAGCATCTGCCTGAAATCATGAACGAGACGGGACTCAAGAGAGAACCTGCATTCATGCCAATCGTTGCAGATTATTACAGCGGCATGGAGGTAACGATCCCCCTCCAGCTGTCCTACGTAAACAAGAAGCAGATCGAAGACATATACAGAGAGTATTACGAAGGACAGAAGCTGGTAAAATTCGTCGAGTCAGTTGATGAGGGCGGATTTATTCCGGCAAACAGACTTGCAGGAACCAACAGAATGGAGATTACGGTAGAAGGACATGATTCAACGCTGCTCCTTATAGCGACTTACGATAACCTGGGCAAGGGAGCATCGGGCGCGGCAGTCCAGAACATGAACATTATGCTGGGAATAGACGAAGAGAAAGGACTTGTATAGATGAAGATAGATAACGGAGGCGTTTGCAGCGCCAAAGGGTTCAGAGCATCGGGAGCAGCCTGCGGCGTTAAGGCTGGATCGGACAAGAAGGACATGGCACTCATAGTCAGCGACGTGATGTGCTCCGCAGCAGCTGTATATACGACGAATAAGGTCAAAGGTGCCCCCATAGATGTTACGAGAGCAAACATTTCCGATGGATATGCGCAGGCGGTGATCTGCAACAGCGGCAA
>JAFTHD010000013.1 GCA_017457585.1 Bacillota bacterium
GCAGTTCCGGGCGCAGCAGTTCTTTCAAAGAAAGAAAAGAAAGCTGCAGAAAAAGAAGCAAAAAGAGCAGCAAAGGAAGCGGCAAGAGAGGCTAAGAAGGCAGCGAAAGCGGCACCTGCAGCAGAGGCAGCCGAAGCGGCGGAAGATACAGCAAAGGGCGGCAAGGGAAGAACTGTACTTATAATTCTTCTCATACTTCTTTGTATCGTTCTGGCAGCCGAGATAATCGGAATAGGGGTGCATTACGTGGCTCCTCAGAGCAGGGTTGCGGAGATCGTTGACAACCAGCTGAATAAGGTAATCCATATGGTTACCGGCGATGAGGAGAACGATTATCAGGTCTTCTCTGACAGAAGGGAAGGGCCGGCAGAAGATCCTGCTTCGCTTGTAGCTGAACAGGCTGACAGGAATTACAACGGACTGATTCAGAGCATTGAGTATAACGGAGAGCTTAAATATACAGAAGGTCAGGCAGAAGAAAATTCAGACCTGGTCCTATCAATGCCCATAACCGAGTTTGAGTGGGGAAGAGATGAGTCTAACAATTCAGTTTACTACGACGAGGAGGTTATTGGGCAGGCGATAGCCTATGAATCACAGAAGTATGCGCTTCTCAAAGACGGCGACGAGACCGTTCTTGGGATGATCGCAAGCGATTCGACAAAAGGAACGCTCATAAAGAAGAAAAACTCAAATCCGGGAGAGTTTACAAAGCTTGAAATCGGAGAAGTCAGAGTATCAGGAACGTACTACTATGTCTGGATCAGCGAGACCATAGGGGATAAGACTGCGGAGCGTGTGATCAAGATGCATCCTGAAAGTCAGTTCGTGATGATGATAGACAGAGGATTCGACGTATAGGCATAAGGATAAAAACTGCAGGTGTCTCTGTGGCACCTGCAATTGTAAGTTATTGGGATTCTATTGGAAGTTAATTGTGTTTGACTGATCTTTTACAGGAGAGTGACCATTTTGGAAAACACCAGAAAGCCTAAGAAGAAGAGCGGGAAAGGGCTGCGGATATTTATAATCGTGCTGGCAGTGCTTCTCGTGGCGTTCATGAGCCTTATAGGGTTTATTACCGATTACCTGTGGTTCAAGGAACTGGGGTATGTTTCGGTATTCTTTACAAAACTTTTCACGCAGATAAAGATCGGCGTGCCAGTGTTCGTCATAGTGACGTTCCTGGCATACGTATATCTCAAGTTCCTCAAACGGGGTTATATGAAGAAGATAGAGTCAACGGAGGCCGTAAATACCGGCAGACTCAATCTGATCTCGTGGGGACTTGCAGCATTGTTCGGCCTCATTGCGACATACGTATGCGTCGTGAGACTTTGGTTTGAAGGACTGCAGTATGTCAACAGCACGGGATTTGATATAAAAGACCCGCTGTACAACATGGACATTTCGTTCTACGTTTTTAAGCTGGGGTTCATCGAGCAGGTAAATGAAATCGTTTTGGCTCTGCTCATAGCGTTCCTCGTTTTGACCGTAGTATATTACATGGTACTGCTGACTGTTAGAACACCGTCATTCTTCGGTGAGGATGAGGATGAAGAGGATGACGCCGAAAGGTTTAAGTCCGACCATAAGGATGACGCCGAAAGCGGACAGGGCGGCTTCGGAGGTCTCGGCGGCATTTTCGGAGCATTTACCGGCGGACTTGGCGGCGATAAGGGTCCTTTTGGGGGAGCAGACGGGCAAAATCCTTTTGACAACATCAAAAGACCTAACGTTAAGAAGCCGGAGTTCGGAATCAACAACAGGAACCTGCACACCATAGTGACGATTGCGGAAAAGCAGCTGATAATAGTCGGAGTTCTGTTTTTCCTGATGGTAGGCGTACACTTCTTCCTGAAGCAGTACGAACTCCTCTTTGGAAGCACAGGAGCTGTTTACGGCGCAGGATTCACAGATGTTAACGTTACTCTCTGGGTTTACAGAATCATAATGGTTCTCAGCGTCCTTGGAGCTGTCGGGTTTGCCATCGGCATTTCCAGGAAGAAGATCAGACCTGCAGTCGTTGTTCCGATTGCAATGATTATAGTGGGAGCCCTTGGAATCGGCGGGCAGATGCTCGTACAGAACCTGATCGTTACACCTGATGAGATCAATAAGGAAAGCAAGTATCTGGAGAGAAATATAGAGTACACCCAGTACGCTTATGGGCTCGATAATGTTGATGAGAAGAGCTTCACAGCAGGAGATGACCTTAACAGCGAAGATATTGCGAATAACTCGGATACGATTTCAAATATTAGAATAAACGACTACAGTCCGGCAAAGAAATTCTACAACCAGACTCAGTCCATCAGACAGTATTATGATTTCAACGATGTAGACGTTGACAGATACATGGTCAACGGGGAATATACCCAGACATTCCTTTCGGCGAGAGAAATCGACGAGAGTAAGATCAGCAGCACCTGGCTGAATAAACACCTGAAGTACACGCACGGTTATGGCGTTACTCTTTCCAGAGTAGACCAGATTACCGCCAGCGGACAGCCTGATATGCTTGTAAAAAATATTCCGCCTGCATCCAGCGTTGATGAAATCGATGTAACGAGACCTGAAATATACTTCGGTGAGATGACTGACAACTACGCTCTTGTCAACACCTCGGAGGATGAATTTGACTATCCTGACGGCAACAACAATAAGTACACGCAGTACGAGGGAAATGCCGGCATCAAGCTCAATCCGCTCAACAGGTTCATGTTCTCGGTTAGAGAAAGATCCATGAAGCTGCTCGTTTCGGGGAATATCAAGAACAAGTCAAAGATCGTCATAAACAGGAATATCAAGAACAGGGTAAGACAGATCATGCCGTACCTGGACTACGACTCTGATCCGTATATGATAACTGTAGACGGCAAGCTCTACTGGATACTGGACGCATACACCTATTCCGATAAGTACCCGTATTCCGAGCCTTATTCAAACGAAACGACTGCCGACTACATAAGAAATTCGGTCAAGGTAGTAATAGACGCCTATAACGGAGATACCAACTACTACATAGTTGACAGCAATGACCCGATCGCGCAGACCTTCAAGAGCATCTATCCGAAGCTCTTCAAGACGTTTGATGAGATGCCGGATGCCATCCAGGCGCATATAAGATATCCGAGCACGCTGCTTAATATTCAGGCACAGGTATATCAGAGATACCATATGGAAGACGTGAAGGTGTTCTATCAGAACGAGGACCTTTGGGAGATCTCCAGCGAAATATACGGAACTCAGGAACAGCCTATGGAGCCGAACTACTACATCATGAAGCTTCCTGGTGAAAAGAGTGCAGAGTTCGTCAACTCCATCCCGTTCACACCTAAGGACAAGAAGAACCTGATGGGACTTCTCGTAGCGAGAAATGACGGGGAAAATTACGGCAATCTGGTGCTCTATCAGATGCCAAAGAGCAAGACGGTTTACGGACCTATGCAGGTCGAGGCTCAGATAGACCAGAACACTGAGATTTCGAAGGAATTCTCTCTCTGGAGTTCTGCAGGGTCAACCTACAGCAGAGGAAACATGTTCGTAATACCGATTGAAGATTCCATCCTCTACGTGGAACCGGTATATCTGGAAGCAACGAACTCCAGTATACCGGAAGTTAAGAGGGTAATCGTGGTGTACGGAGATGAGATCGCCTACGAACCTACCCTCGCAGATGCGCTCAACGAAATGTTCGGAGAGGGCAGCGCCAGAAATACAAGTGCCAAGAAGGATGAGTCCGGATCGGAAGAAAAGGCGGACGACACTCTGACACAGGGTGAAATAATAGATAAAGCGCAGGAAGCATACGATAGTGTACAGGATGCACTCAAGGACGGCAAGTGGGCCAAGTACGGAGAGTACATGGACGAGCTGGAAAAGTACCTGAAGATGCTCAAGTAGTCCGTTAGAGGGACGCAGGCATGCAGGTGCCAAAAGTCAAAAGTTTAAGACCAGAGTTGCCGGCTCTCCAGCCAGCAACTCTGTCGCATTGTAATGATAATATTGTAGCTTTGATAATGAAATACGGAAGGAGGGCACATGCTATCATACGACTTGAACAAAATGCTGTTCACCGTACCGGCAGATAAACACAGGCCGGAAGATATCAGTGCTATATTGACTGCTCACCCGGAAATAAAGTTTGTATCTGTGGTGGGAATCGACGTAGGCGGACATGACACAGATGAAAAGATTCCCGTAGAGGAATTCCTGTCAAACATAAAAAAATTCCTGACTCACGGAGTTCAAACCGACGGGTCATCCGTAGTTCTGCCCAAGATCGCCAATCTGAGCAATGCAAAGGTTGACATCATACCGGATACGACGGTTAACTGGTTCGTCGATCATAACTTTAACTACACGGATCCATCAACGGGATTGCCGGTAGGAACTCTGCGGATTCCTTCATCCCTCGTGCACAACGATTCCACGAGAGTCGGATCGAGGGTAATTCTCAGGGATGCCATTGACAATTTCAAAGAGGATCTGATGGAGCTGCTGAGAGATCATCCATACGTTTTTGAACATATGGATGAAGAACTTACCAGCGCAGACGATATCGATGAGATCGTCATTACGGCAGCGACGGAACTGGAATTCTGGGTAAAGACGCCGGACGATGACGCAGACAGGGAGCAGCTCTCCACTGCGCAGATGCTCAAAGAGCAGTACTGGAAGAGAACGACAGGCCCTGTAAGAACCGCCCTTGAAGAAACCATGGTGATATTGCAGCACTACGGGTTTGATATGGAGATGGGGCACAAGGAAGTTGGCGGCGTTAAGGCGCAGCTGGGAAATTCCGGTGCCTACGACCACGTAATGGAACAGCTTGAAATAGACTGGAAATATTCGACGGCCGTGCAGGCTGCGGATAACGAGAACCAGATTAAATATGTAGTAAGGGATATTTTCAGAACTTACGGCCTTGAGGTTACCTTCATGGCAAAACCGATGGAAGGCGTTGCCGGAAACGGAGAACATACCCACATGGGCGTTGCGGCAAAACTCAAAAATGGCAAGATGGTAAACCTGTTCAGCCCGTCTGATCCTGAGACGCAGTACATGAGTCCGGTAGGCTTCGGAGGCCTGATGGGACTTCTTAAGAACTACGACGTCATCAATCCATTTGTAAGTTCCAACATCGACTCCCTGAACCGACTGAAGCCGGGATACGAAGCGCCCGTATGTACCGTCACATCTTTGGGACATTCAGCGAAGCTCCCGTCGAGAAACAGAACGGTTCTCGTAGGTCTGGTTCGTGAGTACGGCAACAAGATGGCGACGAGATTCGAACTGAGAGCGCCGAACCCTAAATCAAATACCTATCTTGTGCTGGCAGCCTCATACATGGCGATGCTGGACGGCATCAAGGCCGTTCTGGAAGCCGGCAAGACGCCTGAGGAACTGGAAAGGTCCATTTCCAAGGAGTACGGACAGGATGATTTCTATCTGGAGAAGGACAGAATGTACAGGACGGAGCTTGACGTATTCGATGAGTTCACAGAAGAAGAGCGTGAGAAGTTCTTTGGCAAATCACCGAGAACCGTATGGGAAAATCTCCAAGCCTTTGAGAACTGCCCTGAAAAGCTTGAAATCTTCAAGAGAGACGACGTTATGACCGACCTGGTGTTGGCTTCGTTTAAGGAAGCAACCTTGAGCCAGTGGTCTACGGAGCTGACCAACAGAATCGTTCCGGAGGTCATGGATGTTGTGAGGGCTTGCGTTAAGTGCCACGACGATGCCACAAGCGTGGATTACGACAGATACTACTGGGGCAAGATCGATTCGCTGAGAAATGAGCTGGGCAGAGACAAGATCGAATCCGACTGCCTGCTCACGCAGATCGTCAAGTCCCTTGCGGCGAAGGATTACAGCAGAGCCTCCGACCTTCAGATCGACATGCAAAGGAAGGTTGAGAAACTGAGATGGCTTTATATCAAATACAAGAAGAATCTGTTCTAAATCGTGAAAAACATGTAAGTGTGAATAGATAAAAGAGAGGAAGTAAAATGTTAGACATCAGGAAGATAAGAGAAGATTACGAAGGAATGAAAGCCGGCATCGAGAGAAGAACCAAGGGAAGCTTCGGTATTGAGCAGATCCCGGAGATCGACGGTAAGATCAGAGCTGCAAAGGCTGAGGTTGAGCCGATGAAGGCGAGACTCAACTCCGTGTCAAAGGAGATCGGTAAGCTGAAGAAGGCAGGGGAAGACACTTCGGCGATAATGGCAGAGATGAAGGAACTGTCCGCAGGCATCAAGAAGAAGGACGAGGAGGTTTCAAAGCTGGAAGCCGAATTAAAGGATGCGCTTCTTGGCATCCCGAATGTTCCTGCTGATTTCGTTCAGGTGGGCGAAGATGATAACGATAATGTAGAAATCAGAAAGTTCCTGGAACCGACGGAATCCGATTTTGAAGCAAAGGCTCACTGGGATATCGGTACAGACCTGGATATTCTCGATTGGGAGAGGGCAGGCAAGATTGCAGGCACCAGATTTACAGTATACAAAGGCCTGGGCGCAAGGCTTGAGAGAGCCATCGCCATGTTCATGCTGGATCTTCACACTATCGATCAGGATTACACAGAGATCCTTCCGCCTTTCATGGTAAACAGGGCTGCAATGACAGGTACCGGTCAGCTTCCGAAGTTTGAAGAGGACATGTTCTATATCCCTCAGAAGGACTTCTTCCTCATTCCTACGGCAGAGGTTCCTGTAACGAATCTTCTGGCTCAGGAGATACTGCCTGAAGCGGATCTTCCGATTCATTACACCGCGTATACGCCTTGCTTCAGAGCTGAGGCAGGTTCTGCTGGAAGAGATACGAGAGGACTTATCAGACAGCACCAGTTCAACAAGGTAGAGCTTGTCAAGTTCTGCAAGCCTGAAGATTCATGGGATGAACTGGAGAGCCTGACGGCAGATGCAGAGGAAGTTCTTAAGATTCTCGGAATTCCATATAGAGTCGTGAGACTTTCCACGGGAGACCTGGGCTTCTCATCAGCCTGCACATACGATATCGAAGTGTGGATGCCGAGCTATGGCAGGTACGTAGAGATTTCATCATGCTCCAACTTCCTGGACTTCCAGGCAAGAAGAGCCAACATCAGATTCAGAAGAGAAGGCGGCAAGAAACCGGAATTCGTTCACACACTCAACGGATCGGGTCTTGCCATCGGCAGAACTACCGCAGCAGTACTGGAGAACTTCCAGCAGGCTGACGGATCGGTAATCATTCCTGAACCGCTCAGAAAGTACATGGGCGTAGACAAGATCGAAAAGTAATGAATTCGGTAGCGTGAGGCAGGGGTGACCGGCGGCGTCTGAAGCTTTTGAAACTTTTTTTCAAAAAAGTTTCAAAAGTTTGTTGACACTAACCAGGGGTTGTGGTAGTATGTGAGTGGAGTTAGTTAACCCTAACCTCCTTTGTGAAACTATTTTACTCATACAAAACCTTACCTCATTTCCGCCTATTGGGGAAATCCCGCGGGCGCATCTTATGAGAGGTGCGTCCGCTGATATAGGCATCACGACACTGAACTTTACAATTTTTATTGTGATATTAAACGACAAATATACTTCCTGAAAAAAGCAGAGCGTTCGGCTCTGCTTTTTTCATGGGTTAAGTTAAGGTTAAAAAAATATCAAAGCATGGTAATTATATGAGTTTTGTGGTATGCTTACTCTGTCTGAGCATGCGTTCAGGCTAATTGCATTTCAAATGAAATGAAGTAATCTCTTGAAGGAAATGCTAAAGTAGTTATTTGGGTCTGCACATCTGTTTCGGTGTAGATTCAAAGTGAAAGGAAGGTTTTGACAATGGGCCAGAAACACCTGAATAGCGTTAAAGTAAGTCACGAGAAGCACACTTCCGGCTGCGCGACTGAAATAATGGCTATCCCGGAAACTGTCTGTATCTCAATGTCACAGCACATCGGCGCACCTTGTAAGCCTCTCGTTAAGAAGGGAGACCAGGTCAAGGTAGGCCAGCTAATCGGAGATACGGATGCTTTCGTGAGTGCCCCGATCCATTCAAGCGTGTCAGGAACCGTTAAGCAGATCAAGACCATGAGAAATGTCATGGGCGGATACGATCAGATGATCGAGATCGAGACGGACGGCAAGCAGGAAGTTTCGGAGGACGTTAAACCACCTGAAATCAACAGCTTTGAGGATTTCATCGCTGCCATCAGAGCAAGCGGAGTTGTAGGACTCGGTGGTGCATCATTCCCTACACACATCAAGTTAAATCCTAAGAATCTTGACGAATGTCACGATCTCATCGTCAACGCAGCAGAATGTGAACCGTTTATCACTTCTGACCACAGACTCATGCTGGAGAACGCAGATTCGATCATCGACGGCGTACTGGCAATCATGAAGTGGTTAAACCTGGACAAGGGTCACATCGGCGTCGAGGAGAACAAGCCGGATGCTATCGAAAGCCTGAGAAAGGAGATAGCAGACAGAGGTCATTCGGGAGACGTAGAAGTTCACGTTCTGAGAGCAAGGTACCCACAGGGCGCTGAGCGTGTCATGATTTACGAGATTCTCGGCAAGACTATGAATGCAGGCGAGCTGCCTGCACAGCACGGAGTTATCCTCTCCAACGTTACTACGATCGCGTTCATAGGGCAGCACCTGAAGACCGGAAGACCGCTCACAACGAAGAGAGTGACCGTTGACGGAAGTGCTGTTGCAGAGCCGAAGAACATCATCGTTCCGATCGGTGCTGCTATCGCAGATGTTATCGAAGCCTGCGGCGGGTACAAGGCAGAGCCTAAGAAGATACTCATGGGCGGACCTATGATGGGAAGAGCCATCTACTCAGATGAGCAGCCTATCGTAAAGAACAACAATGCGATCCTGGCATTCTCATTCGAGGGTGACGCTAAGCGATTTGACATTCAGGAAGAGACAGCATGTATCAAGTGCGGCAGATGCCACGGTGCATGTCCGTTCAACCTCCTGCCTGTAGCCATCGCTTCAGCTTACGACCAGAGAGACGCCGGCAAACTTGACGCACTTAAGGTAATGCAGTGCATGGAATGCGGAAGCTGTTCCTACATTTGCCCTGCGAGAAGACCACTGAGCTTTATCAATAAGATGGCAAAGGGTGTTGTAAAGGAGGCGCAGAGTAAGTAATGGCGAATAAATATCACGGAAACCTGGTTGTGTCTTCATCACCACATATGGTCTCACCTACAGACACAACTAAGATAATGGGAACTGTTATGCTGGCCCTCCTGCCTGCACTGGCTGTCGGCGTATATCAGTTCGGACTGAGAGCGCTTGTACTCACATGCGTATGCGTGATAGCAAGCGTAGGATTTGAATATCTTTACAATCTCTTAATGAAGAGACCACAGACAGTAGGCGATCTTTCGGCAGCTCTTACAGGACTTCTCATAGCCCTCAACTGCCCGTCAAGCCTGCCGTTTACAATTACAATCGTAGGTTGCTTCGCAGCAGTGATCGTTGTTAAGCAGCTCTTCGGCGGTCTGGGACAGAACATTGTAAACCCTGCAGTAACTGCCAGAGTATTCATGTTCATCGCATTTGCAACAGAGATGACAAGCTGGCCTGTATCGAGAATTTCTCACGTTACAGAGGCACTGAATCCTGTTGATCCTGAGATGCCGGATGCAATCACAGCCGCTACAGCTCTCGGACAGCTTGGACACGGCGACGGAACACTCGCTTCCGTTGAGTACTCCAACCTGGATCTTTTCCTCGGAAACACAGGCGGATGTATCGGCGAAATCAGTGCACTGGCTCTGATTATCGGTGGAGCATTCCTCATCTGGAGAAAGATCATATCACCAATCATTCCGCTCACATTCATCGGAACAGTATTCCTGCTGGGACTGATCTGGGGCGGATTTGACGGAGCGATCTTCCACATCTGTGCAGGCGGCGTAATGCTCGGTGCATTCTTCTGCGCTACAGACTACGTTACTTCACCTACACTTCCGATGGGTAAGGTAATCTTCGGTATCGGATGTGGTATATTCACGATGCTCATAAGAATCTTCGGTTCTTATCCTGAAGGCGTATCCTTTGCAATCCTGCTCATGAACATCCTCACTCCGTTCATCGACAGATTCTGCGAAGGAAGAGCATTCCCACTTCCAAAGGCAGCGAAAGGAGGCGACGGTGATGGAAAATAACAAGTTCAAAGAAAACTTCATTCCTGCTATCGTGCTGCTTTGCATCTGTCTCTGTGCTACTTTGGCACTGGCTGCAACACATGCAGTAACACAGCCTCTCATCGACGCAAACGCTGAGAAGGCTGCTAACGAAGCAAGAGCACTTGTACTTCCTGAAGGCGACGGCTTCACAGAATACGACGGAAGCCTTCTTGAGGGAGTTGATGACTGCTACATCGCTAACAACGGCGTAGGCATGGCTGTGACTTCACATTACAAAGGATTCGGCGGTGACGTTAAGGTTATGACAGGTATCGACGCGAACGGTCAGATTACAGGCGTAACGGTAACGGAACACTCCGAGACTCCGGGACTTGGTACCAAGGACATGACGCCTGAATACCTGGCACAGTACAGTGGAGTTTCAGAAGCACCGGAAGCCAGCATCAGCGATGATGCTAACATCGACGCAGTTACAGGAGCCACGATCTCCGCTAATGCGATCTACAATTCCGTTGGCGAAGCACTGGCGCAGTTTGAAAGTTGCGGAGGTGTGAAATAATGGATAACAAGACAAGCAAATTAACAGTATTCACAAAGGGCCTCATCAAAGAGAACCCGGTTCTGGTACTGCTCCTGGGATGCTGTCCTACACTGGCTGTAACGACCAGTGCGGTCAACGGACTGGGCATGGGCGTATCGACGATGGCCGTTCTCGTTTGTGCAAATATCGTAATCTCACTTTTGAGAAACATCATTCCTGATAAAGTAAGAATCCCTTGCTACATCGTAGTAATCGCAGCGTTCGTAACCATCGTTCAGTTCGCACTGAAGGCATATCTGCCTGCACTGGACAAGGCGCTCGGACTGTTCATCCCGCTGATCGTAGTAAACTGCATCATCCTGGGTAGAGCTGAGATGTTCGCTTCAAAGAACGGCGTATTCGATTCACTGCTCGATGGTCTCGGCATGGGCGTAGGTTTCACATGGGCTCTCGGCCTCATGGGTCTCATCAGAGAATTCCTGGGAAGCGGTACTGCATTCGGTATCGACATCCTGGCACACCTCGGATGGACGCCTGCCGGAATCTTCATGCTGGCTCCGGGCGGATTCTTCATCTTCGGTATCCTGATTGCAGGTGTAAACTTCTTCTCCAAGGACGGAGCAAAGAAGGAATTCAGCTGTGAAGGCTGTATGTTTGCAGGAAACTGCAACCCTGAAGCAGGAGAAGGCTGTGACGGAAAGGAGGCTAAAGCATAATGACTGGTATATTATCGATCATGCTGGCAGTTATACTGACCAACAACTATGTATTAGCTCAGTTCCTTGGTATCTGTCCGTTCCTGGGAGTATCCAAGAAACTCGATTCCGCAGTAGGTATGGGTGCAGCCGTAATCTTCGTAATGGTTCTGGCTACAGCCGTAACATGGCCTATTCAGTACTTCATCTTAGAGAGATTTGATATCGCTTACCTGCAGACCATCGTGTTCATCCTGATCATCGCGTCGCTGGTACAGCTGGTTGAAATGACTCTTAAGAAGTACATGCCGCCTCTTTACAAGTCACTGGGCGTATTCCTCCCACTGATCACTACAAACTGTGCGGTTCTCGGTCTTACGATCAACAACATTACAGATGGATACAACTACGTTGAGTCAATCTTCTGCTCCATCGGCGCAGGAATCGGCTTCCTCCTCGCTCTCGTACTCTTCGCAGGAATGAGAGAGAAGATGGAAAACAACAAGGGTATCCCTAAGTGCTTCCAGGGAGCACCTATAACACTCGTTGCAGCTTCCATCCTGGCAATGTCATTCATGATGTTCTCAGGTGTAGTAGACGGCATATTCGGCTAAGAAGGAGGGAGACGTATGAGTGCAATAATACTGCCTGCTATCATCGTAGCAGTGATTGGTCTTATCGCAGGTGTTATCCTGACGATAGCCGCAAAGCTTATGTTCGTTCCTGTAAACGAGAAGGTTGCCCTCGTTCAGGAGGCTATGCCGGGCGCTAACTGCGGTGCCTGCGGTTTCCCTGGGTGCGACGGATATGCGACTTCTCTCGGAGAAGGCGAAACGGACGATATTACAAGATGTCCTGTAGGCGGAGCAGCTCTTCAGGCTGCACTGTCAGAGATTCTGGGACTTGAAGGTGGCTCAGCAGAACCTGAAACAGCAATGGTAATGTGTAAGGGTCACTACGGCGTTACGAATGAGATCATGCAGGATTCAAGAATCCACACATGCTCTGAAGCCAAGATGTTCTACGGCGGCCAGTGGGCTTGCAAGTACGGATGTCTTGGTCTGGGTGACTGCGTAAGCTCATGTCAGTTTAACGCCATCGGAATCGTAAACGGTGTTGCATGGGTGGACAGAGAGAACTGCGTAGGCTGTAAAGCTTGTGCTGTTGCTTGTCCTCAGAACATCATCGACATGGTTCCAAAGAAGAGCATGGTATTCGTAACCTGTAAGTCAACTGACAAGGGTGCCGTTGCAAGAAAGGCCTGCCAGGCTGCTTGTATCGGATGTATGAAGTGTCAGAAGGCTTGTAAGTTCGACGCCATTACAGTTGAGAACTTCCTGGCTCACATAGATCCTGTTAAGTGTAAGAACTGCGGACTCTGTGTTAAGGAATGTCCTACTGAGGCGATTATCAACCTTAGGAAGAAAAAGACGCCTGCTAAGCCAAAGATGACGCCTGAGCAGATCGAAGCTGCGAAGGCAGCGGCTGCTGCAAAGAAGGCGGCTGCCGCTGAGGCTAAGGCCGAAGCGCCGAAGGAAATCGAGGCGAAAGCCGAAGCACCAAAGGAAATCGAGGCGAAAGCCGACGCGCCAAAGGAAGTCGAGGCTCCGAAGGCTGACGCGCCAAAGGAAGTTGAAGCTCCAAAGGCCGACGCTCCGAAGGAAGTTGAAGCTCCAAAGGCCGACGCAGAAGCAAAGGCTGAATAATCTTCAAGAGATCATTTAAAATAGACGCTGCTGCATCCACTACGGGTGCAGCAGTTCTTTCTGACGATAGTCAAAGTCCATATTGCGACAATTTCATTTGAGGAGTATAATACCGGTTAGAGAAAACTAACTATAAATTACATCATGGGAGGACAACATGGTAATCAACAGGATTTCAGGTGTACTGACTATAATCATGGGAGCACTCATGGCGATAGGCCCGCTCACCTTTGCACACGTATGCAACGACATGAGCGGATCCGTTCCGGCATGCCATGAGACAAGGACGACAGCAATCATACTCGGACTCATCATCGTAATTCTCGGACTTGCGCTTTGCTTGTTCAAGAGCAGAATCGCAGGGAAGATATTTCCGATTCTTTTCATAATTGCAGGAATTGCGGGCGTACTGGTTCCGACGGTCATCGCGCCTGTTTGCAAGATGAAGGACATGCATTGTCACATGTACACGCTGCCATTCCTCATTGCAGACAGCCTTTTGCTCATAGGAATTTCGGCAATCTTCGCACTCATTGCGTTTAAGAGAAAGCCGAAGGTTCAGGCAGAAGCCGTTGCAGCAGTCGAAGCGGCTGAAGTGATTGAACATACAGACGGGAAGTCGGAATAATTCCATCTGTTTATTTGTAAATAAACCGTCAAGTTAATACTTGACAACGGGAAAAAAGAGGCATAATATAATCAAGTAAGCGTTAGTTTCGGCTAACCTTATTTTTTGTATACGGGTTAGTTATCACTAACAACTAAATTTACTAACGCTAAGAGGAGAGTTATGGAAGTATTAAAGAGATCATTCGCGGTACTGTGCATGATTCTCGTGCTTATATGCACACCGGTTTTCTCCTTCGCAGATCAGTCCGGTGAATACTACAAGACATGGGAAGAATACTACACAGCAAATAATCTGGACGCGAGGAACTGGCATGAAGTTGCGGATGCCATCGATGTAATCATCGATCACGCAGTTGAACTTTATGAACAGGGAGATTCGGCTGAAGCATATGAGTATGCGAAGGCAACTTACTGGGGTTACTACGAGACGACAGGTTTTGAGCGTAACACCATGACCTATATTTCGGGCAGAGTCGGAGCCGTTGAGCTTCAGTTTACGGCATTCCGAAAAGCTATAAAAAAGGATGAAGGTGCTGATAAGGCAAAGGAAGAAGGGGCGAAGCTGAGCTCCATGCTTCATGAGGACGCAGAGATACTCCAGCCGGGCGGCGCAACATCAGACGCTGGTGCTGGCGGTACAGTAGCTGTATTCCTGGGAAGCCTTACCATCATACTGAGGGAAGGACTTGAAGCGATCCTCATCGTCGGCGCTATCGCAGCCTACCTGAGGAAGTCCGGAAATCTTCAGGGGCTTAAGCCTGTATACGGCGGTGCGATTATTGCCGTTGCATGCAGTTTCGCTATGGCAGCCCTCTTAAGCTACATCAAGAACCAGAATGCAGAGGCAGCAATGTCTCAGGAAATCATAGAAGGTATCGCAGCACTTACGGCGGTAGCCGTTCTCTTCTACGTAAGTAACTGGATGGTATCCAAGTCAGAGGCGGCCGTTTGGAGCTCCTACATCGAAAAGCAGGTGGAAAGCTCCGTAACGAAGGGAAGCATCTTCGCCCTGGCATTCACCTCCTGGCTTGCAGTATTCAGAGAAGGTGCGGAAGTGATTCTCTTCTATCAGCCACTCATGCAGGAGAGCAGTGCAAAGGCTGTATGGGGCGGATTCATCCTCGGATGCGTGCTTCTCGTAGGCGTATGGATCCTCATCCACTTCGTCAGCGTCAAGCTGCCGCTTAAGCCGTTCTTCATGGCAAGTAGTATCCTGATGGCAGTTATGTCCATCTGCTTCCTGGGCGCAGGAATCAAGGAACTCATCGAAGGTGGTGTAATCAACGCTTCATACCACGACTGGTTCCCGATCAACGATACGCTGGATATGCTGGGTCTGTACCCACTCTATGAGACGCTTATCCCGCAGGCAATACTTCTGGTTATTACGATCATCACATTCGTAATCTGGATCAGAAGGAACAACCGTATTGCAAAGGAAGCTGCTACAAAAGCAGCGTAAATAGGACCCTGACTGCATTTGCAGTTTTGGATAAAAGTGACACAACAATATTTACAATGATGGTTTTGAAAGGAGAAAAACTCAAATGATGAAGAAATTATTAGTGTTACTCATGTCACTGACAATGGTATTCGCATTCGTAGGATGCGGAAGCAGCTCATCTGACGATCAGGCAGCAGCTGATGATCAGGCAGCAGTAGAAGATGAAGCAGTAGCAGAAGACGATGCAGCAGCAGACGACGCCGGCTTCACAGAAATCCCTATCTTCGAAGACGAAGAAGTTGGATTCATGAACGTATCAGGCGTTTACTTCCAGCCTGTACCAATGTCAGACGGAACTAAGGCAGAGGATTATGACATCCACCTGGAGTGCGACGTAGCAGCTCTGGAGAACAACTTCGGTTATGAGCTGGGTTCATGGATTCCTTACCTGACAATCGACTACAGCGTAGTTACTGAAGACGGTACTGAAGCAGCAGCAGGTACTTTCATGGAAATGGCAGCATCAGATGGCCCTCACTACGGTGCTAACATCAAGCTTCCGGATGCAGGAACTTATGAACTGACTTTCACAATCCACAGCCCTGCTGACAACGATTACCTGATCCACACTGACTCACTGACAGGCCCTGGAGCTCAGTCATTCGACGAAGCATTCCCTGATGGCGTTCTGAAGGTTACTCAGACTTGGAACTACGAAGGCCCTGTAACAGTTTAATTGCTGACAGAGATAATCGAAACAAAAGAAATGATGAGGCGGCAAATGTCGCCTCTTTTTTCTTTCGCGAGGTTGATTTTCTCAGGAGAAGTGTTAAAATGGAATTTGGTTAGTTATACCTAACTAACTTTCTAATAGAAACTATTACTTTCAAGAGGGACAACATGCTCAAATACTTAGTTTTACTGACAGAAGATCTTATTATAGCAGCGTTGCTCGTATGCATGATTTATGCCTTCATACGCTTTAACATGAAGAAAAGGGATAACCTGATTGCCCTTGGCGTAATAGGGGTATCTCTCATTGCTTCTATCGTGATGGCAATCCTGCTGAACACGACAAATAAGGTGAATATCGGCTATGTCAATCTGACCATGTTCATACTGTACATCGCGTTCTTCATTCTTTTTATTGTTTTCAACCTGACGCCGATCAGGAATAAACTCGGCATGATTTCGGAGATAGGCGTCCTGGCCTCAGGCGCAGTGATGATATTCACACTGCTGTTTTACTCACTTCCTGACGCTTGGGCTTATCCTTACAACTTCGACCTTTCCGGGAACACCCTGTTCTCCACGGACTTCATCTACAGATTCATAGGATGGCTGGGAGGCTTCCTGCTTTCACTGGTTGCAGGAGTTGCGGCATACAAGATTCTGAAGCATATGGAACTGAGATATCAGAAGGTATTCCTTTACGTCGTGCTGCTGATCAATGCCCTTTCATTTGCAGGCAAAGCAGTGCAGATCATGAGGACCCGTATGCTTATTCCACCATCGGATCTGACCTTCAACATCATCAAACTGACGCTCAACTACAGCGACTATTTCATATACGCATCCATACTGGCTGTCGTTATCGCAGCTGCGATACTCATTGCAAACAGCAGGAAGGTGACGAGCCCATATGCCAACAATGCGCAGTTCAGGAAGCTTAAGGCTGCACTGCGGAACAGGAGAAGATGGTCCACATGCCTCATCGTATGTGCAATCTTTGCCATGGTAAATCTCACCGTTGTGGACGCTTACAACAACAGAGAACCGGATGAGGCGCCTGTTGAGGAATGCCAGGTCACGGATACGGACATGATCGTTCCCCTGGAGATGGTTGCTGACGGACATCTTCACCGATTCGGCTATACGACAGATGAAGGCATCCTCGTCAAGTTCATCGTGGTTCAGAAGCCGGGAACGACGGCTTATGGAGTAGGGCTTGATGCCTGCGACATATGCGGTGACGCCGGATACTACGAGAGAGACGACGAAGTCGTATGCAAGAGATGTGACGTAGTAATGAACAAGAACACCATAGGATTTAAGGGCGGGTGTAACCCGATCATTATCGACTACTCCGTCAAGGACGGTCAGATAATCGTTCCAATCGAGACCTTGGTAGACCATGCAAACGAGTTTAAGTAAGGAGGCATAATGTTTTTTAGGATGGTAAAAGGTGCCCTTTTCAGACAGAAGGGCAAAATGCTCATGATCGCATTCACGATCCTGCTGGGAGCATCCCTTGCTACTGCAATGCTAAATGTTATGCTTGACGTAGGTGATAAAGTAAATCAGGAACTTAAGACTTACGGGGCCAACATTACAGTAGTTCCAAAGGACAACAGCGTCATCGACGACATCTACGACGTAGAAGACGATGACACGGAGATCAAGAGCTCATACCTGAAGGAAGATGAACTGGGTAAGATCAAGACCATTTTCTGGGCCTTCAATATCGTTGACTTTGCACCGTTTATCGACACGTCGGTGGATTTTGACGGAAGCGATGTCAAGATGGTAGGCTCCTGGTTCAACCACCACCTTTCCCTTTCCACAGGCGAGGAACTGGATACAGGCGTTACCAGTCTCAGATCCTGGTGGGAAGTGACGGACGGCGAGTGGCTGGATGAGCAGAAAGACGAAAATGGCGTAATGGTAGGAACCCTCCTGGCAGATCAGAAGGGGCTCAAAGTAGGAGATACCATATCCGTAAAGGGTTCAGACGGCAAGGCAGATCTGAAGGTAGTCGGAATCTACGACTGCGGAGGAGACGAAGACCAGCAGCTCTTTACGAACGTGGATACGGTGCAGGAGCTTTCGGGAACCGACGGCATGATTTCCAGCATCGAGGTCAGCGCCCTTACGACGCCTGACAACGAGCTTGCAAGGAAGGCTGCAAAGGACCGAACTCCCTTTCCGTTGACGACTACGAGACCTGGTACTGCACGGCATACGTAAGTTCCATCTGCTATCAGATCCAGGAGGTTATCACGGATTCGGTGGCAGCACCGGTAAGACAGGTAGCAGAGTCTGAGGGAGCAATCTTAGACAAGACGCAGCTTCTCATGCTGCTCATTACGATTCTATCGCTCTTTGGATCGGCGCTCGGTATTTCAAACCTGGTTACTGCCAGCGTGATGGAGCGTTCAGCAGAGCTGGGGCTTCTCAAGGCCATCGGAGCAAAGGACGGAGCCATATCGGCCCTCGTGCTTACGGAGATTATGATAACAGCGCTGGTGGGAGGCATAGTCGGATACTTTGTCGGATACGGGTTCGCTCAGATCGTAGGGCATACCGTATTCGGAGACTCCATAGAGATGAAGCTGATGGTAATCCCTATCGTAGCCGTACTCATAATCATCGTGACACTTTTGGGCAGCATCCCTGCCATCAGAACGTTGCTTAAGATGAGACCTGCAGAGGTACTCCACGGAAGATAAATAGTAGGAGCTTGAAATGACGAAACGTAAAATGTATTTCAGAATGATAACTGCCTCACTGATTCGTCGCAGATCCCGAATGTTTATAGCGCTCCTTGCTATCGCAGTTGGAGCGACCATCCTCAGCGGACTTGTGACCATCTACTACGATGTGCCAAGGCAGATGGGTGAGCAGTTCAGAAATTACGGAGCCAACATGATATTCGTTGCTTCCGCGGATTCTGAGAGACTGACAATGGACAATATAGATCAGGCGGTGGACACCATAAAGGAAGACCAGGTGGTGGGTGTCGCCCCGTACAGATACGAGACCGTTACCGTTAACGAACAGCCGGTCATCGTGGCAGGAACAGACCTTGAAGGTGCTAAGAGCACCAGCCCGTACTGGCTTGTAGACGGAGAGTGGCCGTCGGGAGAGCATCAGATTCTCGTGGGAAAGAAGACGGCGGATTTGCTCTCCGTAAAGACCGGCGATACGCTGGCCCTCACCTATTCAGAGGAAAGCATCGAGAACCCGGATCAGCCGGCGGATACGGACAGAACGGACGATGAGAACGCGACCACCATCCGGTACGATATTACGGGAACCCTGGATACAGGCGGTAACGAAGAGGAATACATCTTCATGTCTTTAGAGGATGCAGGAACGCTCACGGCTGACAAGAATAAGATAGACATCGTGGAGCTTTCCATATCGGCCGATTCAGCGCAGCTGGAGAGCTACGTAGATTCCATATCAAAGAATGTGCCTGAGATCACGCCGAGACTCGTAAAGAGAGTGACCCAGTCGGAGACGACCGTGCTCTCGAAACTGCAGTCCCTCGTATTCCTCGTAACCTTGGTAGTACTTCTCCTCATGGCAATATGCGTTGCCACCACGATGATGGCGGTTGTAACGGAGAGAAGAAAGGAAATCGGACTCAGAAAGGCTCTCGGAGCTTCCAATCAGAGCATTATCAGGGAGTTCATGGGTGAGGGAATGCTCCTGGGCGGAATCGGCGGATTCATAGGCTCCCTTCTGGGATTTGCCTTCGCACAGGCTGTAAGCATGAACGTATTCAACAGCACCATCACCTTCAGACCGGCCCTCGTTCCGATTGCAATCATCGCGGCGATTATCGTAACAGGTATCGCTTGTCTCATTCCGGTAAGGAATGCAACAGAAGTTGACCCGGCACTTGTACTTAAGGGCGAATAAGGAGGATCAAATGAGTTTACTTGAATTAAAGAACGTATCAAAGATATATGGAGACCTACACGCTCTTGACAACGTCAGCTTAAGCGTAGATCAGGGAGAATGGATTGCCATCATGGGACCTTCCGGTTCGGGCAAGAGTACCATGATGAATATCATAAGCTGTCTGGATAAGCCGACAAAGGGGGAGATCCTCCTGGATGGAGTAGACATCGCCAACGAGAGCTCCAGGAAGCTGACCGAGATTAGAAGGGACAAGATCGGTCTCATCTTCCAGCAGTTCCATTTGGTAAACTACCTGACTGCGGTGGAGAACGTCATGGTAGCCCAGTACTACCACAGCATGCCGGATGAAGAAGAGGCTATGGAAGCCCTGGCAAGGGTTGGCCTTGCAGACAGGGCAAAACATCTGCCGAGCCAGCTTTCCGGTGGTGAGCAGCAGAGAGTATGTATTGCAAGAGCGCTCATCAATCATCCTGAGATCATGCTTGCCGACGAGCCTACCGGTAACCTGGATGAGGCCAACGAGAACATCGTTCTGGATATCTTCAAACAGCTACACGATGAAGGAACGACCCTCGTTGTAGTAACCCACGACCCTGAAGTTGCGGAGGTTGCCCAGAAGACGATCGTGCTCAACTACGGCAAGATTCAGGAGATCAAGATAAACGAGAACTTTGGTAAGTAAGATACGGGAAGGAAAAAACCATGAAAATTAAGAAGATACTCATATGCATGATGGCTCTCGTGATGACGATGGCACTTCTCGCAGGATGCGGAAGCGCTTCCTATAAGGACGGAACCTTCGAAGGTCAGAGTACCGTCTACGAAGACGAAAGCGGCGAAGGCGACGGATACGGAGTTGCTACCGTTACCATAAAGGACGGTCAGATTACCGACTGTCAGTTCCTCACCTATGAGAAGGACGGGACGCTCAAGGACGAAGACTACGGTAAGCAGAACGGCGAGATCGCAAATCAGGATTACTACAACAAGGCGCAGAAAGCCCTTGCAGGTGCCAACGAGTATCCTAAGATGCTGATTGAATCACAGGACTATCACTCCATCGATGCGATCAGCGGAGCGACCATTTCCTACAATCAGTTTATGGAAGCTGTAGACGCTGCCTTAGCACAGGCAAAGGAATAAGCACAGTTTAGTTTAAGACACAAGTTACTATAAGAATAGAAAGGAAGGTGCCGGCGTATGAACAAATTGAGACATGTTGTTGTTTGTGTGCTGGCACTTTTTGTGATTCTCGGAGTGCCTACGCTGAAATACGTGGATCTGTCAGCGGCCTTTTCCGGCGGAACTGACGCGGTCACGCAGGCTACGGGGGAGATTCCCGACGCACCGTCAGGTGAGTTCATCGTGCTGATTAACGAGGAGAAGCACGGGGACACGTTGGACCAGTGGGAGACCTTCTTCAGCGGAGGAGACGCGGGAGTCATTTTGGAAGATATTGATTGCATGGTAGTGAACTACGATGCCACGGGAATTCAGCTTGCCGAAAGGTTCCAGCAGAGGCTTCCGGCAAACCAGATGACAGTTAAGAAACAGGATGGAACGCTGCTTGTATCGAAGACCCAGGAGAAGGCTTTTGATATCGTTATCCTTTCCAAGGAAATCGGCGATGTGTACAGTATTGATACGGTGAAGGATTCTGGAGACATCAGTTGGATAGATATCAGGGAGGAAGAGTAGATGCGCAAAGCGAACATTTTAATTTCCATAGCCATACTGGTGCTCTTAATCGTGCACGCAGTTCTGGGAAGTCTTCAGATGATGGGCGGAAGCACCAGCCCGCAGAGAATCCTGTCCTGGGTTCTCTTAGCACTCGTAGTGGCCCATATGGTAATCGGTACCATCTATACGGTGAAGACCATCAGAATACAGAGGCAGACGGGGGCTTACTATTTCGGACAGAACAAGCTGTTCTGGGCGAGAAGAATAAGCGGATTTGCCATCATCATATTTCTCGTCTTTCACTTCTTCACCTTCGGATATACGGTGGAGGGAGCCTACAGGCTGCACATGTTTGATGAAATCAAGCTTGCCAGCCAGATAGGACTGGTAGCGTCCATAGCGGTGCACATCGTCACGAATATCAGACCCATGTTCATATCCATGGGCGTAAGGAGCTGGAAGAAGTGGCTTGTAGACGTGATGTTCGTACTGTCTGCCATCATGCTTTTCGCAGGGATCGCATTCGTCATCTATTATCTCAGGTGGAACGTTTTTTAGAGGGTCAGCAATGGAGAGGATCAACATAGCAGGAGCAGGACTTGCAGGATTATCTGCTGCCATTCATCTGGCGCAGCTTGGCGTAAGGACAAACCTCATATCCGTACTCCCTTCGGAGAGAGCCCAGTCAGTTCTGGCAGAAGGGGGGATTAACGCTGCCTTAAACACCATGGGTGAGGATGACAAGGTGGAATACCACTTCGAGGACACCATGAAGGGGGGCGTGAACCTGGCCGATCCCAACGCCGTTGCAGGACTCACAGGCGGAGCGCCCGAAATCGTTCTCTGGCTAAAGGATCTTGGAGCACCTTTCCAGATGGAAGGGGACAGGATGATTCAGAGAAACTTCGGCGGTCAGAAGAAGAAGCGAACGGCCTACGCCAAGAGCAGCACCGGCAAGATCCTCATGACGACTTTGATAGATGAAGCCAGGAAGTACGAGGCGAAAGGGCTCATCACAAGATACAAGAATCACGAAATCCTGAGGGTGCACATATCGGATAAGTGCGAAGGCCTTCACATAAGAAATACATACACCGACGAATACATCTTCTGCCCGGGCAAAGTTCTGCTTGCCATCGGCGGAATGAACGGAATCTTCCCGGGAAAGACGACGGGAACCGTCAAGAACACGGGCAATCTCACGGCAGGACTCTTCACACAGGGCCTTGAGATGGCAAACCTGGAGTTCATTCAGTACCACCCGACCACGGTATCCATTCCTGGCAAACGGCTGCTTATAAGCGAGGCGGCCAGAGGCGAAGGCGGAAGGCTCTTCACCTACAGGAACGGGGAGAAGTGGTACTTCATGGAGGAATTCTATCCGGAACTGGGAAACCTGATGCCGAGGGACGTGGTCTCAAGGGAGATATATAACGTGACATCAATGGAGGACTGCAGCGGTCACGTGTATCTGGATCTGACCCATCTTCCTGCTGGCACATGGGAAAACAAGCTGTCGGACATGAGAGAGGAGATCATCGAGTATCTTTCCGTAGATCCCGTAAAGGATCCCGTTGAAGTGAGCGGCGGCATACACTTCTTCATGGGCGGGATCAAAGTTGACGAAGCCCACAGGACGAACATACCGGGGCTTTACGCCGCAGGAGAGTGCGCATGCCAGTATCACGGGGCCAACAGGCTCGGCGGAAACTCCCTGCTGGGCGCCATATACGGCGGTAAGGTGGCTGCCGGAACCATCTTTAAGGAAATCGAGTACGAGATGGAGAAGAAACCGGAGAGCCTTGGCAAAGTGCCTGAAGGCGTTGCCAAAGACGCGGATGTTTCAAATTTGAACAAGGAAGAACTATCCGAACTGCTCTTTACAGCCCTGGGAATTAAGAGGACGGAGGAGCAGCTTAGAGAAGGACTGGCCGGAATCGAGACCCATCTTGCAAAGGAGGGCCTGACGGTGACGGAAAGGAACAGAGCCATACTCGGCAAGGCCATGATACTGGCAGCCCTTGAGCGTCACGAGAGCAGGGGTGCCCACTATAGAATCGATTTCCCGGAAAGGGACGACGTGAACTTCCATAAGACGACGGTCGTCAAGTTCAGTGATGGAGATATCCATATATCCTACGAAGAGATCCCGGAAAGGAGGGCAGAAGTATGATGAAGACCTTTAAAATACTGAAGCGCTCCAAGGGAGAAGAGAAGGGACACTTTGAGAACTACGAATACCAGGTAGCAGGGGAAGCGGATACCGTTGCAACAGCCCTGACGAAGATCAACGAGACAGAATACGTAGGCTGGGAGTGCAACTGCCTTCAGAAGAAGTGCGGCGCGTGCGCCATGGTGATAGACGGACTTCCGGGACTTGCCTGTTCCGCGAAACTGAGCAGCTACGGAGATGTGATAACCCTTGAGCCGCTTAAGAAGTTTCCTGTGGTTGAGGACCTGATCATTGACAGAAGTGCAATGCATGAGAACCTGGATGCCATGCAGATGTGGTTTGAGGACAAGGCGAAGGGCTCGGGATTTACCATGGACAATGCCTATGAAGCTTCCAGGTGTCTTCAGTGCGGATGCTGCCTGGAGGTATGCCCTAACTTCATGGTAGGCGGAGAATTTAACGGCATGGCGTCTGCTGTACCGGCCTCCAGGATCATAGGTCAGATCGAGAAGACCGCTCCCGGTGAAATCAGGAAGATGTACAAGCGGCACGTCTTTGAAGGGTGCGGCAAATCCCTGGCGTGCAGGAACATATGCCCTGCAGGAATCGACATAGAGAATCTTCTGATCAATTCGAACGCGATTGCGATCTGGAAGAGGTTTGGCAGAAAAGGAAGAAAAGGCAGTAAATGAAATTTGAACGGGATTTAGCAATAAAGAACATGAATCGCAAACCGGGAAGAACCGTGGCGCTCATCGTGCTTACGGCTTTTCTCGCTTTTTCAATATTAGGCGGTTCCATCGTGATAACCAGTCTTCAAAAGGGACTGGACAGCTACGAATCCAGGCTCGGTGCAGATATCGTCGTCGTTCCCTATGAGGCGCAGACCAAGGGAAGCCTGGAATCCATCCTCCTTCAGGGGATACCGGGATACTTTTACATGGACGCAAAGAACCTTGAAAAGGTGGCGCAGATCGACGGTGTGGAGGCTGTATCACCGCAGTTTTTCCTGGCGTCCGCCACGGCAAGCTGTTGTTCTACTTCCGTGCAGCTCATAGGCTTCGACCCGGACACGGACTTTTCCATACTTCCGTGGATCAGAAAGAACTATTCGGGAGAGATCGGAGACATGGACGTTGTCGTAGGCAATCACGTGGAGATACCACAGGATCACAAGGTCATGTTCTACAATAACGACTGCAACGTGGTGGCCCAGCTTGACGAGACGGGAACGGGACTCGATAACGCCATCTACGCCAACATGGAGACCATAAGAACCCTCACAGAGAGCGCAAAGGATCTGGGTTTCAATTACTTTAAGAAAATCAATCAGGAC
>JAFTHD010000169.1 GCA_017457585.1 Bacillota bacterium
ATTCGCTGGATTGGATGTAAAACGAGCCGTTTCAGCGATTTTGCGCCGTGCGTCAAGGGCGTCAGCTACCCGGCGAGCTTTCATAACACGATGGTACTCAACAAATTCGCTGGATCAGTCGAAAATCCGTGTCATCCAGCGATTCTGTGTTTGCGGATTCGCTGGATTGGATGTAAAACGAGCCGTTTCAGCGATTTTGCGCCGTGCGTCAAGGGCGTCAGCTATCCGGCGAGCTTTCATAACACGATGATGCTCAACAATTCATGAACATTCGCTAACAAGCAGTCGCTGTCTGACTGACTTTAATCCGATTATATGCTGCGCGGACAGGTTTCCTGTAATATGCAGATTCCCCTGTTCCCGGGAACTGCTAAAACTGCAAAATTACATAAATAGGCTGCCGCATCAAATTATTCTTTAATTCGACAGCCCCATTTGCTAAACTATTTACTTTGTTAAATCCGTTTGATTTACCCTCGCTTCATTTGCGATACCGGCTCCCCTGTGATCCCTGCGAGACCCTCTAAACCTCCTGTTCGTAAGACCTTTCCCAAACTTCCGAGAATGTTCCGAGCGGGTAGTCAGACAGGATGCACATGAGGACAAATGCTTCATACGGATTTACCGGATAGATATCCATCATTCCACACCTGTTCAGTATGCTGTTTATCTCATCAATGTACTGCATATACCTTTCTGCAGGCCAGTCCGGCTCCACTTCCTCTGCGTATCTCAGGAACAAGAGGGTAACCAGGTCGAACCGCTCCACCGCTATTTTGCCGCTTATTATGTTGCCCATTCTCTGGCGCGTCATGCGCTTCTGGGCAAACTGCTTGTTGAGGATGGATGCCGACATCTTCATCATGTTGCCGGACTCGGTGACCGGAATGCCGCTGCAGAGCACTTTTTCTACATCGGCAGGCGTAATTTCGTCATTCTTCCCATCGTAAAGTATGTTATTGACTATCCTGCAGGCGTCTTCGTAAAGATTGCGGAACTCCGCTTCAGCCACGCGGGATTTGTCTCCGGATTTGTTGTATATTTTCAACTGCTCCAGATAAAGAAGCAGCTGTTCCTCTCCCGGGAGATACATCTTCGGATTTGACTTCATGAATCCCCACAAAGAATTATTCAGTTCCCCGTCTTCCGACATTTCGTCGTATTTCTGCATAAGTTCTTTCGCCTTGGCATATGCAAGGTCGTTATGATAACAGTGCCAGAATATGCACTCTCTGTAATTTTCGAAATCAAAGGATTCCTCCAGAAGCACCCTCTGCAGGAAGTCGTCCACATCAGTATCCACCATGCGAAGTCCGAAGCCCAGTAAGAAAACAGTATCTCTGGTGGTTGCTGATTGCCTGAGCCACCTCTTTATTATTGCCGTCGGCTTGGCCGTGGTCGGTTCAAAGGAAAATGCCATGTGGTTTTCTTTAAAAGATTCCCTTATTATATCAATATATACTTCATCCGGTATGGAGCCAAAGGGCTCGTCGATCTCTGCCAGCTCGTACAGGTACCGCTTTAGAAAATCGCTGAACACAACGATCGACATCTCCTCAGAAAGATACCTGAATATCTCCTTTGCGTCCATATTCTCGAACGCCTCCGAGTCGAGTATTCTATTCATATCGTGGACAGCGCGTCTCGTAAATTCAAAATCCCTGATCGACCTGCTGCAGTCAAACTCCTCAAAATAATTCTCGTTCAAATCTAATCTCCTCTGCTACACGAATCTGCATTGCGAACTTGCTACATGAACTTGCTTCACGAATCTGCATCGCGAACTTGCTTCATGAATCGGCTTCACCCATTGCCATTGTGAATCTTCTCCGGCTAATTGGCCTTTACCTTCTGTGCTTTGCCCTTGAGTCCGGCCTTCTTTAACAACTTACTGTAATTCTTTACCTTAGACTTTGGCACCTTTACCGTCGCCTTTTTGTTTACCTTCCCGAAGGCCTTTGTGCCCACTTTTTTAATTCCCTTGGACTTGACGATTATCGTCTTTAGGTTTTTACAATTATAGCATGCCTTCGTTCCGATAGTCGTCACCTTGCTGCCGATGGTGAGCTTCTTCAGCTTGCTCTTCTTGTAGAACACCTTGCTGCCCAGCTGCGTCACATTGTACTTCTTCTTATTAATCGTCACAGTCTGGGGCACGGTTATGGTGGCTGTGTTCGGCGCTTTCGTCATCTCAACTGCGCTGCCGCTCTTTACCTTGTATGTGAACTTGCCGACTTTCTGGCTGCTTCCAACCTTCGCCCCGGCAAGCCTTGCTATCTTCGTATCCTTGGTCTTGCCACATGTAAGGCACGTGAATCTCTTCGTCCCATCCTTCGTATATGTGGCAGCCGTCACTACTTTTCCCTCATTCCACTGATGTTTGTCCTCTTTGCATGGCAGCACCTTCACCTGGTACTTTTTAACGATATCAGCATGGTAGAACTCGGTTTCTGCTGCCGTTACCGTCAGAACGCCATCGCCGCATTTCCTTGCTACGAGGATCTTGTTGTTCTGATCATCCTTCTCCGTACAGAACATGCCTGAAGGATTTGAGCCGTATTCTATCTCGATCTCCTGCAGATCTTTCAAAACCGTCCCGTTGTATGTCACAGGAATTTCCTCACCGGCGTGAACGGTATCCGGAACATCCAAATACTTGAAATGAAACTGCGCCTTATCTATGGTAAACGATCTGACGATTATGCCGGAGTAATCCACGTCAGTCCCGATAATCTTCACCTCTGCATTGCCCGGGCTCACGTTGTCGCTGTATACCAGCTTGTAATCGATGTCCTCCTCCAACATAGCGCCCTTGTATTCCACTGTGACAGACGGTCTGATCTCATCTCCGGTATATACGAGGTCAGAATCGGAAACAATGACCTCCACATTTTTTTCATTCAGATTGGCATCGTGCCATCTGAGGATACCGCCATAGGACTCATGCCAGGATGACGACGAGCCTTCCGGTACATATACATCTGCATTCACGTCCCTGAATGCATCCTCTGATACTGTGACCTGCGATGAACCGCTGAATACCACGCTTCTAAGCATGCTGCACTCTGCGAAAGCTTTGCTGCCTATGCTGCTCACCTGACCTGGAATATTGACCGATGATATATCTGAACCATAGAAGGCATAGTCGCTTACAGATGTCACTGAACTATTAAAAATCCCGCTGCTGTTTGCAGAGAGAAGCAGCTGCCTGCCGCCATTGCTGTAAAGGCATCCACCTTCCGCAATAAAGTCGGCGTTGCCGCCAGAAACGGATATATTCTTCAGGCTGCTGCATCCGGAGAATGCACCTGCACCGATCTGCTCTACTCCGCTTCCTATTATGACCTGCTTCAGCGCATCGCAATCGAAGAAGGCCTTCGCCCCTATTTTCGTAAGTTGCGGAGAAAAGCCTGTGTATCTGACTCCGTACCCCAGGTCGTCCGTATGCACAATGTTTCCGAGAGACTTCATTCCTGCGAAGGCCTCATCAGGAACAGATGTGATGGAGTCCTCAAGAACTATGGTGGTGATATAATCGCGAAATTCGCTCCACGGGTATTCAGACTGCGCTGCAAGGTCTCCTTTGCCGCTTATCTCAAGATGCGCCACCGGTATGTCAGAACTGTTAAGACCTCCGTTTACGATCTCCCAACTGAATCCGTCAGACGTGACCCCTGAGAGTTCTTCCTCTGTAGCAACGAGGCCGCACCCCTTGTTGATACATTCGAAGCCGAGCTTATTATCTTTGCTAACGGCGCGCCAGGTGTGCCCTGTCGCAGGAATCGCCTTCTCATATGACTGGTCGCAGCCTTCTTCGCTGCATCGGAATTCGGCAACGCCGCTCTCTGTACACGTGGCTTCCTGCTTGACGGTTTTGACGTATTGATGTTCATGCTCCGTCACAAGCCCCGTCATGTCAGGAAGACCCCATCCGTATCTGTCGTCTTTGCCCGGGTCTCCCAGGTCCACGCATAATAGTCTGAGTTTATCTATGAGCTGTGATACTGAATCTCCGGAATTCATCCCCTTCAAATACGCAAAACATGCGGCGATACAAGGTGCAGCCGCAGATGTTCCTTCCATCTCACTTAATTCCCCGGGAGCCACGAAATCAATCTCTTTTCCGTAGTTGGAAAACCCGCTCTGCCTGCCCTTCGCATCAACAGAGCCGACCGTTACCGATGCCCCGAGACATGCAGGATAGTCATTCTCTGTGATTTGTCTGCTGTAGTTACCGGCTGCAACAGTACAGATAATGCCATTTTCATATGCCGTCTCAATGATGTCGTTCAGATAATCCAGTGCGCTGCTGCTTCCTGAGTCTGACCTCAGGCCGAGGCTCATATTGATAATATCGGCACCCTGAGCCTCTGCGTAACGGATGGCCGAGCCTATGAGAAGAAGTGTTGACAGCTTAACTTCGTTGCTATTGTTTGCCTTATCGAGGACTTTACAGGAAAGTATGCTCACGTTATCCGGCGTATTGCCTGCCACGATACCGGCTACTTTGTTGCCGTGCCCCTCCGGATCGCTGAGCTTCGGCGAATCATTGATAAAATCGTAGCTCGCCGCATGGATTCGGCCGCCTGATTTGCCATTCTTCTTAAACCTGCTGTCTGAAGGGTCGATGCCGGTGTCGAGAACCGCTACCGTAACGTCCGTACCGAGAAGCTGTCCCCTGAGGTGCTTCATGCCGAGGGATTCCTCTATCCTGCCGTCATCCGTCATTAC
>JAFTHD010000170.1 GCA_017457585.1 Bacillota bacterium
ATGTTGTCCTTCTGCCCGGCATCATTCATATCGCCGGCATCCGGACCGCCGGTCTTTACAGCTTCGTCTCCTTTGTCCGACGGAAGGCCGTCCCTAAGAGGCTTTCCATCAGGTCCCTCTTCCGGAATCCCGCCGCCGTCGAAATGCTCTCCGCCGCCCGGCATGCCGCCCTTGGCATTGTCAGCAGATGCATCGTAAGGGAACTCGGTATCCGCAAGGAAATTACTGAGCGATCCTTCTATAGTCGACTTGATGTAATCGTAATAGCTGCCGGCCTGGTAAATACCTGCTTCGGACTCCTCAAGGGTCCGTTCGTGGTCCTTTTGATCCAGGAACCCGGCGCCGTTTACATAATCCGCATAGGCCAGAGCCAGCCTGTCGGACAGAGCCGTATCACTGTCACTGAGCTCGCTCCTTGTGCAGCCCATCATCCACTCGTAAGCCTCATCCGCCGTATCGAGATTGGTGATCGGGCACCAGCACATGGCACCCTGGATCGCATCGCTCGTTCTGCCCACTGCGCCTATGGCCTCGAGGTAAGGCTCATAAAGAGCGCTGTCTCCCGAAGATCCGAGCACCGCAGTCTGCGCTCCGCCGCCGCTCATGCCAAAGGCAAATATCTGAGAGGTATCGCCCGGGATGTCTCCGTCTTCCTCTTCGCAGTAGCGCAGATATCTTACGGCAGCCTTGAGGTCAGTTACTCCCGCGGGAGCTCCCGCGTCTCTTCCTCTGCATCCTGCGTGAACATAAACGAAGCCCGAATTGGTGTAATAGCTGAAGCTCTTGTACTCGGTGACCGGCTCCTGTGCGGAGTAACCCGGTGTATTGACAGGCATGACGATCGGCGCGTCTTTGACCGTATGACCGCCTGCCCAGCCGTATTCATTCAGCTCGCATGTGTAGCTGCCGTCCTCGTTTTCGGTCCCGTCCATGTACGCGCCCGGAACAAAGATCGCGAGCTCCTCCAGCGATTCGTCAGCAGGAGACGAGCAGTACGGTATGCCCAGCTGGTAATACACGTCATCATCTTCGTTGTATTGCCATGCCGAATTATCTATTTTCAAAAGTCCGCCGACTGTGCTTTCACCGTCACCGCTCCCGCTGCACGAAGTCAGCAGAAGCATCATCATGAGAGCCGAAAGCACCGGCGCTAACCATTTTGTCTTCATCTTATTCCCGGATCTCCTCTTGACGCATAGTTTACCACATCACTCATCAGGAAAGGTAGTTTTATGTCGAAATGAGTGACCCCGTTGTTTGCGTTTTTCTTCTGGTTTCGATAGCATTTTTGTATGAATACAGAACTGCAAAACAATCTAAAAACTGAATTGAAGCACCTGCAAACTCTTTCCAATAACAAGCGCAAAAGACTTGCTTCACTCGAACCATACCGCAACAAAACTATTTTTAGAACAAAACGCAACACTCACCATTACTACTATGTAAAAGTTCCAAAAGGATCCGATAGTTCTGCAGTAAGGAGGTATCTTGGCGGATGCAATAATGAAGAAGTCCGGAGGATACAGGAGGCACGATTACTTGAGTTGGAACTGGAAGCTCTTGAAAAGGATATAAAACTACTGGTATCACTCATTGACGGGTACGCTGATTATGACAGAAACACGATCAGCAAATTGCTTCCAAAAACGTACCGCTCGTTTGAGAATACCGTTGGTGATTCGGAATCTGTACATCCGGAAAGAGCCAAGCAATGGCTTAGAGAAAACAAAGCAAAAAAAGATGAGTTCCTATTGCGGTATCCTGAGAAACATCCCGAAAGTTTTAAGGCGCAGAGAGCAGATGGAATATGGTTCCGTTCCAGAGCAGAAGCTATGATAGCAACGGAATTTGGCAGTTGCGGAATTCCTTATGTCTATGAGTTGCCGCACTACTGCAACGGGAAATGGATCAAGAGCGATTTTACTGCACTTTCAACAAAGGACTACACGACTGAGATCATACTGGAACATCTTGGCCTGATGGATGAGGAGCGCTACAGGCATAACGTTTCAGACAAAATAGCGGACTATATGGCCGCCGGTGACAAACCTAA
>JAFTHD010000171.1 GCA_017457585.1 Bacillota bacterium
AGAGTCGGTGCAGGATACGGGCGGTATCGTCTGCAGGCGTGAAGCGGATACCTTCATGGTCTACGTGCCTCATGGGCAGGACTACGAGGCTATCATCGAGAATGCAAAGTTCGGCCTTAACGACGGAGACGAAGTCGGCAACAGAGTCAGACTTCGCATGGGCGTATACGAAAGCGCTGACAAGGCCATCGATATAGAGAGAAGATTCGACAGAGCCAAGATGGCGGCCGATACGGTGAGAAACAGTTTCACCAACGTGATTGGAATATATGACAATACCATGCACGAAAGGGAGCTGTACGCGGAGCAGCTCATAGAGGACTTCTACACTGCAATCGCAGAAAAGCAGTTCACCGTCTTCTATCAGCCGAAGTTCGACGTAAGACCGGAGATTCCTGTTCTGGCAAGCGCAGAAGCCCTCGTAAGGTGGAAGCACCCGAAGCTGGGCATGATAAACCCGGGCGTTTTTATCTCCCTCTTTGAGGAAAACGGTCTGATAAGAGCGCTGGACAACTACGTCTGGAGAACTGCCGCAGAGCAGATCAGGTATTGGAAGGATAAGTTCGACTTTTCCGTGCCCGTATCGGTCAACGTTTCAAGAATTGATATGTACGACCCGAACCTGATCAACACCCTGACGGAGATCGTTGAGTCAAACGGTCTCACGCCGCAGGATCTGCTCCTTGAGATCACCGAGTCCGCATACACCCAGGATTCAGAGCAGATCATCGAGACGGTAAACAGGCTGAGAGACATAGGATTTAAAATTGAGATGGATGACTTCGGAACGGGGTATTCATCCCTCAACATGATATCCACCCTTCCGATCGACACATTAAAGCTGGACATGGAGTTCATCAGGAATGCCTTCAACCAGCGAAAAGAGACGCGAATGCTGGAGGTCATCATAGATATTGCCGACTACCTGTCCGTTCCCGTTATCGCAGAGGGAGTGGAGACGGAGGAGCAGCTTATCGCCCTCAAAGCGATGGGCTGCGACCTGGTACAGGGCTTCTACTTCTCAAGACCTGTTCCGGCAGAGGAATACGAAAGTTTCGTAATCGAGAGAAAGGCCCAGAGTCTTGAAGGGAGTACCTACGGCGATTCAAAGAGAGCGAGATCCGAGAATCAGGACTTCGCCTTCGGCAAAATCGCCCACGCTCTTTCCAGCGGATTTGAGAGCGTTTACTACGTTGATACGGATAACAACCACTACATCGAGTTCAGCTCCGAGGGCTAGTACGAAGACCTTCAGATCGAAAGGAGCGGAACGGACTTCTTTGCAACGACACAGAAGAACATCCCTCGCGTGGTCTACAAGGAAGACCAGCCGAGACTTTCCCTGTGCCTCGAAAAGAACGCACTCCTGGCACAACTGGCTGACGGCAAGCCCTATTCCATCACCTACAGGCTGATGATAGAAGGGGAACCTACTTATTACAACCTGAAGATCGTCAAGGCAAACACCCACGATGACCATCACATCGTCATGGGAATAAGCAACGTGAACGAACAGATGAGGGAGAGCGGCGTGTCGGAGGAATCGGATAACCAGCTTAACTTCAAGAGACTTGCAAAGGCGCTGACAAGCGACATGGAGAGCATCTACTACGTGGACACCAATTCCGACACCTATATGGAGTTCGTGTCGGACGGTTCCTACGGTGAACTCAAGCTTGAGATAAGCGGCAAGAACTTCTTTGACGAGTGCAGAAGCAACATACAGAAGGTAGTCTACGAAGAGGACCGCAGCAAGGTGACTGGCGCCATGACGAAGGAGACCCTGCTCACCGCCATAAGGGAGAGAATGAGCTTCACCATGGACTACAGGCTCCTCATAGACGGCGTGCCGACCTATTACAGGCTCAAAGCGATCCCGGCCGATGACGGAGACCGGGAGCACATCATAATCGGCGTGAGCAACATTGATGCGCAGATAACGGAGGAGCAGAGACTTGAAAGCGAAAGACACAGTGCCGCGGCTTACTCTCGAATCGCCCAGGCTCTGGCAAAGGACTATTTCAGCATCTACTACGTGGACACTGAGACGGATCACTTTATCGAGTACAGCGCTCACGATGATTACGCGGATCTCGGCATAGAAAAGAGCGGCGAGGACTTCTTCAATCTGAGCAGAACGAACATCGAGAAGGTGGGACATCCGGACGACATCAAGCCTTTCCTCAAGGCCTTCACCAAGGAAAAGATCCTTTCGGAGCTGGACAGGAACGGAACATTTACCATCAAATACAGGCTCATGTTTGGAGACACCCCTTCATACGTCAGTCTGAAGGCGACCAGAATGGGAGACTCCAGCGACAATCACATCGTAATCGGTGTGAACAACATCGATGTTCAGATACGCAGAGAGCAGGAATATCAGGAGGCCCTGAAGGATACGCTGACCTATTCGCGAATCGCACAGGCTCTTTCCAAGGACTATTACAGCATTTACTACGTCAACATTGAGACGGACGAGTTCATAGAGTACAGCTCTCAGGGAGAATACGAAGAGCTGCAGGTAGAGCAGAGCGGAATAAACTTCTTCGAGGATTGCAGAAGGAACATTTTGAAGCTGGTTTACCACGACGATCTCGATAAGGCCCTCGCTGTATGGGATAAGGAGAAGCTGCTTCCGCAGCTTGAAGAGGGCGGAGTGTTCTCAACGGTATACAGGCTGGTTATGAACGACGTTCCCGTGTTCATCAACTGCAAAGTCATCAGGATGGACGATGAGAAGGGTGACAAGCACATCGTGATCGGCGTCAGCAACGTGGATTCTCAGATGAGAAGGGAGCAGGAGCTGACCGTCGCCCAGGAGAGTGCAAACAAAGACCCGCTCACGGGAGTCAAGAGCAAGCACGCCTTTGATGATGCGGAGGCCGAGTGGAACGTTCACATTTCAAAGGGTGAAGCAGGCGAATTTGCAATCGCCGTCTGCGACGTCAACGGGCTAAAGGAGATCAACGACACGCTGGGGCACAAAGCAGGCGACGTTCACATTCAGAAAGCCTGCAGCAGGATTTGCAAGGTATTCCAGCACAGCCCTGTCTACAGGATAGGCGGAGACGAGTTTGCGGCAATTCTCAGCGGACAGGACTATGAGAAGAAAGATGAGCTTATGGCGCTCATGCAGGCAAAGAACGAAGCCGGGGAAGACGGCGGTATCAAGGTTGCCTGCGGAATTGCAGAGCTCTCACAGGTAGAGGACAAGAGCTTCGTCAGCGTATTCAAGAAAGCTGATGAGGCCATGTACGAAAATAAGAGACAGCTTAAGGGTATTTCATAAGAGGTAACATGCCATGACAAAAGACGAAAAGACTTTGTCAAAAGATGTGGAACTGAGGAATCAGGAAGCGCGTGAGCATTTCCTCAGAGCCATTGAACAAATGCATAACAACGCTGTCCTCACGAGAATCGGTGAAGACGGCAGGATGGAGACCGTAGGTGTATCCGAGGAGGTTGCGGCTATGATGGAATGCTCCG
>JAFTHD010000172.1 GCA_017457585.1 Bacillota bacterium
CTCTGCGATAAGAAGAGACTGGGCGATATCATCGGAAGATGTTACAGAGCCCACGGTAATACAGAAACTGCCATCATGCTGGACAACATCAAGGATATGGGATATCACTACTCCACGATCGCAGCAGTTACCATCAGTATCGATGACATGGAAATTCCGCCTCAGAAGCAGGAAATCATCGAAGCTGCAGATGAGCTGGTTGACAAGTATGAGAAGGCATACAGAAGAGGTCTCGTATCAAACGATGAAAGATACGAGAAGGTAATAGAAATCTGGAATAAGGCGACAGACGATGTTGCAGACGCTCTGATGGATCATCTGGACACCCTGAACAACCTTTACATCATGGCTAATTCCGGAGCAAGAGGTAGTAAGAACCAGATCAGACAGATCGGCGGTATGAGAGGTCTGATGGGTAGTGCAACAGGTAAGACTGTAGAGATCCCGATCAAGGCAAACTTCCGTGAAGGTCTGTCCATACTGGAGTACTTCGTATCATCTAACGGTGCTCGTAAGGGTCTGACGGATACGGCTCTGAGAACGGCCGACTCCGGTTATCTGACGAGAAGACTGGTAGACGTATCTCACAACGTCATCGTAAGAGAGGATGACTGCGGTACCGATGAAGGTATTGAAGTTGCCGCTTTCGTTGACGGCGGAGAAAAGATCGAGTCACTTATAGACAGAATTACAGGCAGAACTGCACTGGCAGACGTTTGCAACCCTGAGACTGGCGAAGTTATCGTAGGTCAGGATGAAGAGATCACGGAAGATGCTGCGAGGGCTATCGATGCTGCCGGTATCGAGTCCGTAGCCATCAGGTCGGTTATGACGTGTCATAGCAGGACGGGCGTATGCGCTAAGTGCTACGGCAGAAACCTGGCAAACGGAGAGATGGTAAACATCGGGGAGGCTGTCGGTATTACGGCTGCTCAGTCCATCGGTGAGCCTGGTACACAGCTGACAATGAGAACCTTCCACTCGGGCGGTGTTGCAGGATCCGATATTACACAGGGTCTGCCGAGAGTAGAAGAACTTTTCGAAGCGAGAAAGCCAAAGGGTCTCGCAATCATCTGCGAATCGGACGGTACTGTGGTTTCCATTGATAAGACCACCAACGAAGTAACCGTAAGAGGTGAAGAAGAGAAGGTTTACGACATTCCGTTCAGTGCAAGACTCAGCGTTCAGGAAGGCGATTATGTTCTTGCAGGTGACAATATCACGAGAGGGCCACTCGACCCTAAGGATATTCTCAAGTACAAGGGTGTTGAAGGCGTATATCAGTACCTGCTCAAGGAAGTACAGAGAGTGTACAAGATGCAGGGTGTAGATATCAACGATAAGCACATTGAGGTTATCGCTGGTCAGATGCTCAACAAGGTCAAGGTGAACGACCCTGGCGATACAGGACTTCTCCCTGGCGGTCAGTACGACAAGCTGGAAGTCGAAGAGAAGAATGCACAGGTCATTGAAGAAGGCGGTCAGCCTGCCGAATTCGAGAGACTTCTTCTCGGTATCACGAAGGCGTCTCTGGCAACCAATTCATTCCTGTCAGCTGCTTCATTCCAGGAGACAACGAGAGTTCTCACGGATGCAGCAATCAAGGGTAAGAACGATAAGCTGGAAGGACTCAAGGAGAACGTTATCATCGGTAAGCTGATTCCGGCGGGAACAGGTATGAAGAGATATCGTTCCATAGGTCTTGACTACGGCGTAAACGAGCCGCTCATCGAGGCTTACAGACAGATGCAGAGAGAGCTTGAGCTGGAGGAGGATGAGGAGGATTACGAAGAGATCGCCGAGATCGCTCCTGAGATGGCAACGGAAGAAAACACTTCGATCGTTACCGATTATGAAGAGGAACTTGACGTTGCAGAAATCGTCGAGCTGGACTAAAATTTGTTGACTTTACAATTCATTGTGGTATAATTATTGAGGTTATGGACTTTTTTGTCTGTGACCTCAATATTATTTTTAAGAAAGGAGAAAAAGGATGCCTACAATTAACCAATTAGTACGTCAGGGTAGAACCAGCAGCGAGAAAAAGTCAACTGCTCCGGCTCTCGGCAAGGGTATGAATTCCCTCAGAAGAGTTGCCACTGATGTCAACTCTCCGCAGAAGAGAGGCGTATGCACATCAGTTAAGACAGTGACTCCTAAGAAGCCGAATTCGGCACTTAGAAAAGTTGCGAGAGTTCGTCTCACTAACGGTATAGAAGTAACAGCATACATTCCTGGAATCGGTCACAACCTTCAGGAGCACAGTGTTGTTCTCATCAGAGGCGGCAGAGTAAAAGACCTGCCAGGTGTAAGATACCATATCGTTAGAGGAACGCTCGATACTGCAGGTGTAGCAGACAGAAGACAGGCAAGATCCAAGTATGGAGCTAAGAGACCTAAGAAGAAGTAGTAATCGTTAATTTGAAAGTGCCTTTGATAATATATCAATAGCGCACCGCGATAGACGCCTGCCGGAGGTAAGATGATCTGCGTGATCATCCGAAGAAATTTCGGTATGGTTTATCGAGTACCGACTGAGAAATTTACAAGGAGGGAAGAGACGTGCCAAGAAAAGGAAACGTGCCTAAGCGTGAAGTACTTCCAGATCCAGTATACGGAAGCGTAGTTGTTGCCAAGCTTATCAACAGCGTAATGCTGGACGGTAAGAAGGGCGTAGCTCAGAAGATCGTATACGATGCTTTTGACCAGGTTAAGGAAAAGACTGGTGAGGAGCCAATGGAAGTATTTGAGAAGGCTATGAACAACATCATGCCTGTTCTCGAGGTTAAGGCAAGACGTATCGGTGGTGCAAACTACCAGGTTCCTATCGAAGTTAGAGCTGACAGACGTCAGACTCTGGGACTTAGATGGCTTACCAAGTATACGAGAGCCAGAGGCGAGAGAACGATGTCAGACAGACTGGCAAACGAACTTATTGATGCAGCAAACAACACTGGAGCATCAGTAAAGAAGAAGGAAGATACGCACAAGATGGCAGAAGCCAACAAGGCGTTTGCACACTTCAGATTCTAATCGGATATGCAAATTATTATCCACAGTATTAGATAAAAGCAGAAAGGAGGAAACATGGCTAACAGAGCATTTCCGCTTGCAAGAACAAGAAATATCGGAATCATGGCACATATCGATGCCGGTAAGACAACTACGACGGAAAGAATTCTGTTCTACACAGGCAGAACCCATAAGATTGGCGAAACCCACGATGGCGCAGCTACGATGGACTGGATGGAGCAGGAACAGGAACGTGGCATAACCATTACCTCTGCTGCTACTACAGCCCAATGGAAGGACACAAGAATCAATATAATTGATACACCGGGACATGTTGACTTCACTGTTGAAGTAGAACGTTCCCTGCGAGTACTTGACGGTGCCGTAACCGTTCTCTGTGCAAAGGGAGGCGTTGAGCCTCAGTCAGAGACAGTTTGGAGGCAGGCCGAAAAGTACGGAGTTCCCCGTATGATTTTTGTAAACAAGATGGATATCATGGGAGCAGATTTCTACAGGGTAGTAGGGATGGTCGAAGACAGGCTGAAGGCTAACCCGGTACCGGTTCAGTTGCCAATCGGCAAAGAAGAGACATTCGTTGGAATCATTGACCTGATCGAAATGAAGGCGGAGATTTACAAGGATGATCTGGGTAAGGAGTATGAGATAGTAGATATCCCATCCGATATGGCTGATGAAGCTGCTGAATGGAGAGATAAGCTCCTGGAATCAGTTGCTGAGCAGGATGAAGAACTTATGATGCTCTACCTTGAAGGTGAGGAAATCACAAAGGAACAGATTAAGTCGGCAATCCGAAAGGCAACGATAGCAGGTCAGATGGTTCCTGTAACATGCGGATCAGCGTACAGGAACAAGGGCGTTCAGATGATGCTGGATGCAGTGGTGGACTACATGCCATCGCCTCTCGACATTCCTGCTATCAGGGGAATCATCCCAGGAACAGAGAAAGAAGATGAAAGACCGGCTGACGACAAGGCACCGTTCTCGGCATTAGCCTTTAAGATTATGACGGACCCTTACGTTGGTAAGCTTGCATTCTTCAGAGTATATTCGGGTACACTTGACTCGGGTTCCTACGTATATAATTCTACAAAGGGCAGAAAAGAGAGAATCGGAAGAATTCTCCAGATGCATGCCAACAAGAGAGAGGAAATCGAAAAGGTTTACTCCGGTGACATAGCAGCAGCAGTAGGACTTAAGAACACAACGACAGGTGATACTCTGTGCGATGAAAAGCACGAAATCATATTGGAGTCAATGGAATTCCCTGATCCGGTTATCGAGATCGCCATCGAGCCGAAGACGAAGGCCGGACAGGAAAAGATGGGTGTAGCTCTTGCCAAGCTGGCAGAGGAGGACCCAACATTCAAAACGTATACGAATGCAGATACCGGACAGACGATTATCGCAGGTATGGGAGAACTGCACCTGGATATCATCGTGGACAGACTATTGAGAGAATTCAAAGTCGAAGCCAATGTCGGTAAGCCGCAGGTTTCATACAAGGAAACGTTTACACAGCCTGCAGACGTGGACTACAAGCACAAGAAGCAGACGGGCGGTTCCGGACAGTATGGACACGTTAAGATTAAAGTATATCCGAGAGAGCCGGGTGAAGGTTTTGAGTTCAAGAATTCAATCGTTGGCGGTGCTATTCCTAAGGAATACATACCGAAGATTGAAGAGGGACTCAGAGAAGCTTGTGAAACAGGTCCGGTTGCAGGATATCAGGTGGTAGACATCGGTGTTGAACTCTACGATGGTTCATATCACGAAGTCGACTCATCGGAAATGGCATTCAAGATCGCCGCATCCATGGCATTCAAGGAAGCTGCAAGGAAGGCTGCTCCAGTACTGCTTGAGCCGATCTTTAAGATTGAGGTTACAGTTCCTGATGAATACATGGGAGACGTAATCGGAGATATCAGCTCAAGGAGAGGCCGCATCGAAGGTTCAGACATGAACAACGGCGTTGTGGCGGTAAGAGGATATGTACCTCTTTCGGAGATGTTCGGATACGCTACGGACCTGAGATCAAAGACTCAGGGAAGAGGCGTGTACGTAATGCAGTTTGACCAATTCCATAAGATACCTGATAGTTTAATCGAAAAAATTAACAAGTAATCCGCATTCAACGATTTAATAAGGAGAATAGCAATGGCAAAACAGAAATTTGAAAGAACGAAGCCGCATATCAACATCGGAACAATCGGTCACGTAGACCACGGTAAGACAACACTTACAGCAGCCATCACAACAACACTGCAGCAGAGATATCAGCTGGGTGAAAAGGTTGCATTCGACGAGATCGACAAGGCACCGGAAGA
>JAFTHD010000173.1 GCA_017457585.1 Bacillota bacterium
AGACTCCGTGACTCATCCAGCAGACTGTTCTATGTGGAACATTTAACAGAAGAGGTGATGACGGATTGTCGATATCAACCTCTGTATGGCCGTATTCTCTTACTTCCGCACGTCTTACGTCGCCTCCCAGGAGGTACTGCATAAGCTGTGCGCCGTAGCAGATTCCCAGTACCGGGATTCCTAAGTTGAACAATTCAGCTGAGCACCTGGGCGCATCGTCCTCAAACACAACGTCAGGGCCGCCTGTAAGGATTATTCCCGTAGGATTTAAGGCCTTGATCTCCTCGATCGGCATTGTGTAGGGGCGAACCTCACTGTATACAGAGAGTTCACGGACGCGGCGTGCTATAAGCTGGTTGTACTGTCCGCCGAAGTCCAGTACAAGGATCATTTCTTTTTCTGCCATGTGATTATCTGAAGATTATCTCTTCTCTTGCAGGACCTGTGGATACGATGGAAATGTGTACTCCGAGCTGCTTCTCGATGAACTCTACGTACTCACGCGCTTCCTGAGGGAGCTTGCTGTAGTCGGTAAGGCCTCTGATCTCGCCCTTGCCCTTCCATGAAGGCAGGTACTCGATGACAGGCTTGCACTTCTCGATCAGTGTAGGATTCGGGAAGTCCTTGATGATCTCTCCGTTGAGCTCGTAAGCCGTGCAGACGGGGATCTTGTCGAGGTATCCCAATACGTCGAGGTTTGTAAGAGCAACGTCTGTAGCGCCCTGGAGCCTTACGCCGTAACGTGTGGCAACACAGTCGAACCAGCCGACTCTTCTCGGACGTCCGGTCGTTGCGCCGTACTCGCCCTTGTCGCCGCCCCTGTGCCGGAGCTCTTTTGCAACTGCTTCATCAAGGATCTCGCTGACGAACGCGCCGCCGCCGACACTTGAAGAATAAGCCTTTGTAACGGCATAGATCTGCTTGATCTCATAAGGAGGGATTCCTGCACCTACGCAGCCGTAGCCTGCGAGCGTGGAAGATGAAGTAACCATCGGGTAGATACCCATGTCAGGATCCTTCATGGTTCCGAGCTGGCCTTCGAGGAGGATCTTCTTGCCCTCCTTGATGGCGTTATAGAGGAATGCCTGTGTGTTTGCAACGAAAGGCTTGATGAGTCTTCCCTGCTCGAGCATCTCTGCGAGGAGCTCTTCTTGATCTATCGGATCCTTGTGATAAAGGTTAACCAGTAAAGCGTTCTTAATTTCGAGAACGCGATTGATCTTTTCTCTTAAAGTCTCCTCATCGAAAAGCTCGCTGACCTGGAAACCGATCTTTGCGTACTTGTCTGAGAAGAAAGGCGCAATGCCTGATTTTGTTGAACCGAAAGCCTTGCCGCCGAGTCTCTCTTCTTCGAACTTATCGAAATCAACGTGGTAAGGCATGATTACCTGTACCCTGTCAGAAACCATAAGCTTTGGATTGAGTCCTCTCTCCTTGAGTTCGTTGTATTCTTTGATGAACTTGCGGATATCGAGAGCAACACCGTTTCCGATGATGTTTACAATGTTCTCGTGGCAAACGCCTGACGGCATGAGGTGAAGTGCGAATCTGCCGTATTCGTTGATGATGGTGTGTCCTGCGTTGGCACCGCCCTGGAATCTGATGACTATATCAGAATCGCTGGCCAGAAGGTCTGTGATCTTACCCTTTCCTTCGTCGCCCCAGTTTGCGCCTACAATTGCCTTGACCATGTTAAAGCCTCCGGTTGTGAATAAAGATTCTAAATTCTGCCGCAAGAATTATAACAGAAATAAATAATATTAAAAGCAAAATATATTGCTGATTATTATATGGGATGGCAGATAACCACTCTCCTGTATCCGTGTCCGTAATCGTCATTTGCGCAGGTAACAAGGGTAAGCTGCTCCCTGGTCGAAGCGCTCTTGATGACATACTGGTAAAGTTCATTCTTGTAGACGATCTTTATGTCGTCGATCCTGTAGTTGTAGACGGTTCCGTCGAGTTTGATGAACTTAACATTGTCCCCGGTCTTGCATCTCTTGAGCTTCGAAAAGAGCGTCGTATTCTGCATATTATGTCCCAGGATAGCTGCATTTCCGGGCTTTCCGGGTTTGGCCGACTGTCCGTAATGACCTACGCCGTATCTCAGTGCCACCGTAGATGTCGAGTTCCATACAGGCAAAGTCTTATTGATGCTGTCGATCTTCAGTACGCCGATGCAGACAAGGGTAACGTTGCTAGGAAGCTTGGCCTCTCTGGATGACACAAAAGCCCTTATGGATGCCTGAACATCCGGATCGTCGTCGAAAAAGTCATATTCCTCGCCGGGAATCTCATTTCCGTCCTTAGGAACGATAAATGTAGCTTCTATCTCACTGTCCGGGTCGTATGTTGCGGAAGGACCAGCTGAAGCCTGGGCTTCTGACATCTGTGCTGCCATGGCATTTATCGCATCATCGGTGATCTTCTCACGCCTCATGGTCTTGATGGGCTCAACGAGCAGAAAACCTGCTCCGGTAAGCAGCAGGATCCCGGCAAAGATCATGAGGACCAGAAATACCCTGTTCCTCCCTTTCGGCTCATTTCTACTGTCAGATATATGTTTTTTCATGCTGTAACTATGTTAATTCGACGAAAAATAAGTACTGTCATTATACCCCCTTTCCGTGCTATTATGTTGAACACAAAAAAAATTCTGAGGGGGATCATATGGACAGCACTATCTGGAACAATGCTCTGAAATTGCTACGGTTTGATAACGGCATTGACAGCGTCACTTATGATTCCATCATCAGTAAGACAACCG
>JAFTHD010000174.1 GCA_017457585.1 Bacillota bacterium
ATACCAGATCAACGCGTCTGTAATGAAGCGTCTCGGAATATCGGTGGGCGTCATGAACAAGTTCCACCAGGACAATGCCTATTCCGACACATACCTGGATGACATGAAGGCGCTGACCTACGATATGCTCTACGGCAAGAAGTACATATACGGGGAGACCAACCCATTTGAGCCTACGGACCTGAAGATGGGCGTCAAGGACATCAAAATCGATGAAATCGTCAAGATTGGCGACAAGTATTACATCAAAGGCCAGAACTTCACAGAGTTCAGCAAAGTATCCCTGGACGGGGAGGCGCTCAAGACGGTATACTTAAGTCCTACACTTCTTCAGCTAAATGAAAAGGTGTATCCTGAGGATGCTTCCAAGATGAAGGTGAGCCAGGTAGAGAAGAACAAGGAAATACTTAGCACCACAGAGTAGCTTTGGAGCCGGACTTCAGGAGCCGGATTTATAGAGAGGGCAGTGATGTTTCGCAAAGTGAGAGTGCCTGTCCTTGAATCAGACAGGCTTATGCTCAGATCCTGGACGAAGCGGGATGCGTCAGACTTGTACGAATATGCAAAAGATCCGCGCGTCGGCCCCTACGCAGGCTGGGAACCTCACAAAAGCCTGAGCGAATCACGCTTTGTAATTGATGAGGTATACCTGTCCAGAATGAACTGGGCTATTATGTTGAAGGAAAGCGGCAAGGTCGTAGGCAACATCGGCCTTGACGAGGATCCTATAAGAAGGAAGATAAACAGCAGAGAACTGGGCTATTCTCTGTCTCCGCAATATTGGGGTCAGGGAATCGTTCCCGAAGCGGTACGCCTTGTGCTCGATTATGTCTTCAGAATAATGGAACTGGAGTGTATCACAGTCAGAGTAGAGACCTACAACGAAAAGAGCAGGAGGGTAGCCGAGAAGTGCGGCTTCACCTTCGAAGGCGTTCTCAGGCACTCTTACAGAAGGTACGACAGAGAAATATCGGATCTGGCGTGTTACTCCATGCTCGCAGGAGATTATTATGAAAGAAAAGGTGAAAAATAGCATTTTGAAGATACTTGGCAGGAGACCCCTTCTCAAAGTGATGACAGGGGCGATAGCCTGTATGGTTCTCGTTGCAGGATACATCGTTTATCAGCAGTACTGCGTAATAGATGCCTACGCCATCTCCGCAGACGGTGAGGAGATTGCCCTCGTGAAAAGCAGGGCAGCAGCAAAGAATGCCGTGGAGGACGTGGTTACAGACTATGTTCCGGAAGGTACTGAAGTCAAGAAGATCAATACGGATAAGAAACTTTCCGTTACGAAGGAACGTGTCCGCAAGGTGGAGCGTCACGTAAGCTCCGAAGAAGAGGCGGCAGAGATCATCAAGTACAAGAATGAAAACGATGACCCTGTATTCAACGTGGAAGTTGAATCCGACAGAACCGAGACGGAGACCATAGAAAAGGAAGTAAAGTACGTGTCTGATGACAGCACCTTTGAGGACACTACCAGCGTTCAGACCGAAGGCAAGGATGGTGAAGCGGAAGTTACAATTCTGACCACGTCGGTCAACGGAGAGACCATCGAGGAGAAAGAGGTGGCAAGAACGGTAACTGTAGAGCCGGTGACGGAAGTGGTTGTCAAAGGCACACGGCAGCTGCCTGCCCTCGAAACCACCAAGTACAGGGATTACAGCGGACAGGTTGTCGGCAGGGACGATGCAGAGGGTACGAAGATTGCAGAATATGCCTGCAAGTACGTAGGGATGCCGTACGTGTGGGGCGGTGCCAGTCTAACATCGGGCGCAGACTGCAGCGGATTTATGATGGCAGTATACAATAAGTTCGGCTACAAGATGACCAGGCGCGGATTCTTGAAGAGCGGAACGAGAGTAACAAAACCGATAGCCGGAGATATCGTTTATTATCCGGGTCACGTTGCCATCTACATCGGTAACGGCAAAGTCGTCCACGAGCTGAACAGGTCAAAGGGCTGCGTGGTTTCGTCGGTCAACCTGTGCGGCAGACATTCCTACTGGAGAGTTGCCAAATCGCCTGCGAATTAACGGAATCCCAAAGGTATAACACAGGATAAAAACAGTTAAATTGGTGAGTACAGTGTATTCACAGGCTTCAAATATGTAAAAAATTGTTTGTCCCAACAAAACAAACAATTTTTTATTTTTTTGTGAAATTCGCATAAATAATATGAACGGATTTTATTGACATAATTGAGGTTTTGCGTTACTCTATAAACTGCGCTGGTCTTGGGAATCCGAGTTCCGGCGTGTTTTGAAACAGGTACAAAATCGGGGCGTGCCCTGATAAACGATAGAACAGGAGAATCATACAGATATGGCGAAGAGACTTGCAGAAGCAGTAGAAATAAGATGGCACGGGAGAGGCGGCCAGGGTGCGAAGACGGCATGTCTTCTTCTGGCAGACTGCGCATTCAACTCGGGCAAGCACGTGCAGGGATTCCCGGAGTACGGTCCTGAGAGGCAGGGCGCTCCGATAACAGCGTACAACAGGATAACGGACGAACATTACAAAGTTCATTCCAACATATATAAACCGGATTACGTGGTTGTGGTTGATGAGACGCTTCTCAAATCCGTAGACGTTACCAAAGGCCTGAAGGAAAACGGAGCCCTCATCATCAACACGCGCATGAGCCCGGAGGAAGTGAGAAA
>JAFTHD010000014.1 GCA_017457585.1 Bacillota bacterium
ATACACATTTCGTTCGATTTTTTGTTTATCTTCAGGCTGTAAACCGTAAGGAAATGCTATGCAGCAAGCACCTCGCCCAGCACCTTCAGGAACTCTCTGCAGTCATCAGGATAAATCTCTCCCATGTTCGCTACCTGGAACATTCCCATAGCTTCAAACTTTCCTTTTCCTGCATATACGGTATATCCCCTCTCATCCAGCGCATCCAGGAACTCGTTCAGATCCTTACCTTCCGGCAGGAATACTGAAGTAACAGTGCTTGACATAAGTTCTTCATCGATGAGGAACTTGAGTCCCAGATCTTTGAGGCCCTGCCTCAGGATGCCTGCGCACTCTCTGTAACGAGCGTTTCTCGCTTCGATTCCGCCATCAGCAAGTGCATTGTCAAGAGCAACATCGAGAGCCCAGAACAGGTTCACGTTAGGGGTGTTCGGAGTCTGATTTGACTGCTCAGCTTTCTGATAATGCTTAGCCAGATTCAGGTAAACGTTCTTTCCCATTTCAGGAGTCAGCGTATCGAGAGCCTCTCTCTTAGCGCAGATGTACGCTGAACCTGGATATGCGCCCAGACACTTACCGCCTACGGAAGTCGCGAATGTGATGTTCATATCGTTAACGTCGATTATCTCGCCTGCTGCTGCGGATACGCAGTCAACAGAGAACCACTTGCCGTACTTCTTTGCGAGTTCGCCTACAGCCTTGACCGGGTTAATCATGCAGGTTGAAGTTTCGTGGAATACCATGGATACAACCTTGACGTCAGGGTTCGCTTTGAGAGCTTCCTCAACCTTTGCAAGATCAGGCACCTCTGCCCAATCAAACTCGCAGTCAACGAGAGGAATGTTGTACTTTTCGATTATCTCAAGAAGTCTGTTGCCGAATTCACCGTTTCTTATCAGCAGAACTTTCTCGCCTTCGTTGAATATTGACGAAAGAACTGTCTCGTTTGCTGAAGTGCCGGAGCCTGAAATAATTACAGATCTGTATGAATCGTCAGCTTTGAAGAGCTGATTGATCTTAGCCGTTGCTCTTTCAAACAGTTCCTCGAACTCCTTGCTTCTGTGACAGATATCATAATGTGTCAGTGCCTGTCTTACGTTTTCCTTTACCATGATTGGACCCGGGCTAAATAATTTAGGTGCGCTCATTTTTTCTTCCTTTCTACTTAAATGTTGTTCGTCTTATCGTTTAAATTTATGATGCAATGGTTTATTATACTTATTCTTCTGACCAGTTTTTCGCCCTCTCGACAGCTCTGTGCCAGTTGTAGAGCAGTGACTCCCTCTCATCGGCGCTCATCTGAGGTTCGTATCTCCTGCCCAGCTTCCACTTCTTTGCCAGTTCCTTCATGGAGCCGAACGCTCCTATGCCTATGGCTGCAAGCTGTGCAGCTCCCAGTGCCGTAGTGTCGTTTATAACGGGCACATCCACTGGAATTCCCAGGATATCCGCCTTGAACTGCATGAGGAAGTTGTTCTGCGTCGCTCCTCCATCGGCCCTCAAAATTGTAATCGGAATTCCTGAATCCATGTTCATAACATCCAGATTATCCTTGATCTGATAGGCCGTCGATTCGAGGGTTGCTCTGACGATGTGCTCCCTTGTGGTGCCGCCTGTAATGCCTACCATGGTGCCTCTCGCATATGAATCCCAGTGAGGAGCTGCAAGGCCTGTGAACGCCGGAACGAAGTAAACTCCCCCGTTTGTCCCTGCCATGGTCGCCATTTCCTCCGTCTGAGCGGCGTTGTCTATGATCTTGAGTCCGTCTCTAAGCCACTGGGTGGCAGCTCCTGTAATATAGACGCCTCCGTCCAGCGCAAAAGTCAGTTTGTTGTCCAGACTCCATGCAACCGTCGTCAAAAGTCCGTTCTTCGAGTATACGGCCCTCTCTCCTGTATTCATGAGCATGAATCCGCCTGTACCGTATGTACACTTAACGGCTCCCGGTGCAAAGCACGCCTGTCCAAAGAGGGCTGCCTGTTGGTCTACGACGGAACCTGAGATCGGAATTCTGGCCCCGAAGAAATCTAAAGGATCTGTCTCTCCGTATACCATCGAACTTCCGCATATCTTTGGAAGTATGGACTTATCAATTCCCAGGATTTCGAGAATCTCATCGTCCCACTTGCCCGTATGTATATTGAGCATCATGGTTCTGGAAGCCGTAGAGGCATCGGTGATGTGCACTCTTCCGTGGGTCATCTTCCATATAATCCAGGAATCCAGTGTTCCGGCGAGGGCTCTGCCCTCCTTCACCTTTTCCTTAACTCCGGGAACATTATCGATAATCCATTTTATCTTGGGGCCGCTGAAATAAGAATCAGCCATCAGTCCCGTCTTCTCTCTGATGATGTCACCGTGCTGGGCCGTCAGCTCGTCGGCATATCTGGCCATCCTCCTATCCTGCCATACGATGGCGTTATAGAAAGGTACGCCTGTTAC
>JAFTHD010000175.1 GCA_017457585.1 Bacillota bacterium
ACCGGGACGGAGTTCATCAGCCAGTTTGTCGTGTGAAGACCTGATGAGAGCAACGATTATTCCGAGCAGGATACCGAGAAGTGCAGCGAAAAAGGTGACTTCAAAGGTAACGCCGAGACCCTTTAACAGGTACTGGTATCTGTCCTTCGCAATGAAATTGTTTATGAAATCATCACGGAGTTTATTCCACAGGTCGCCGAACCAGCCGGATGAGGACTGCTCAGCTGCCTCACCCGCAAGGGCGATAACACCTGCATAAACATTAGACAATATTGAGATCATCTGAACAGTTCCCCCGCAAAAACAAGTTCTTCTATTGTAAATAAGAAAACCGCGGAAATAAATACCTATTTCCGCGGCTTGTGATCAGTTTGATCTTGCTAAGACTTATTTTGTAGGAATGTACTTCTCGATGATCTTAGCGATGGTGCCATCCTTAGTGAGCTCGTCGAGAGCGCTGTTGATGGCTGTGAGGAGAGCCTCGTTGTCCTTGCTGATAGCGATAGCGTACTTCTCTTCCTTGAAAGGCGTCTCAAGGATGGAAAGACCCTTGTTTGCTGCAACATATGCCTTAGCGGGCTCGTTGTCGATGCAGATGGCGTCGATCTTGCCTGCGAGAAGAGCAATGACAGCATCGTTGCCGTTCTTGAAACGATCGATCCTGTCTTCGCCTACACCGCCGTTCTCGGCATCAGACATGTAGATGTCGCCTGTTGTGCCGGACTGAACGCCAACCTTGTACTTGCCCTTTACGAGATCGTCGATGGTCTTGATCGGGGAACCTTCCTTAACGATGATGGACTGGATGCCTGTAGCATAGGAAGTAGAGAAGTTAACGGACTTAAGTCTGTCTTCAGTAACAGTCATGCCTGCGCAGCCGATATCGTACTTGCCTGACTGAACGCCTGCGATGATGGAATCGAATTCAACGTCCTCGATAACGAGCTCAAGACCGAGCTTGTCAGCAACAGCCTTAGCGATCTCAGCGTCGATGCCTACGATCTTCTCACCTTCGTGGAACTCATACGGAGGGAAAGTAGCGTTTGTAGCCATTGTGAGCTTGCCTGCAGTAACAGTCTTGATCTCTGCCTTGGATTCAGCAGCAGATGTTTCAGACTCTGAAGCCTTTGACTCAGCAGCTGTTGTTGTTTCAGAAGCAACAGAAGAAGCTGCGGGTGTCTTTGAGCATGAAGCGAGACCGAAGCAGAATGAAGCCGCAATGATAACGGACATCAGTTTGCGAGTAAAAGTTTTCATAACAATAACTCCTTTTGTAAAAAAGTGAACAGAAGTATATTATCCTTGCAATTCGCGTGCGGTAAATTCGCAATTATCTCAAAAAGCATCTGTAAAAGAGCCCTTGCGTTATGCATTTTTATGCCGAATTTTAAGGTCAGGATGGTCATTTTCAGTTGCCGTTTATATTTCTTTTAATGTAGAATAGATACTTAGGTAAAGATGATCTATTAAAGGCGGCACTTCATATGAAACGCATATTGATACTTGGTTGTAACGAGATAACAAAACGCCTTGTTTTGGCGCTCTGCGCTGACCGTTCGCTCGCTTCGGGAATCGCACTGGCATCCGAGAACAGGGAGGACTGTGATGACCTCAAGGATCTCGCGTTCAGACGCGGATTCCGTGTCACGACATCAGCGATCAACTTAAGCAATCCCGAAAGCTGGAAGATGATTGTAAAGATCATCGCGCCGGAGCTCATCGTCAATCTGATGCCCGCCGAGCACACGCAGGCTGCCATGGATATGGCTGCCGAGGTTGGTGCAGACTATATAGACGGACGTCTTTGCGGTGTCCCCCTCATGCCGATGTCCACGTCTCTGCTTTCGGAGCAGTTCAAGAAGTTCGGATCATTCCAGCACGCTAAGAAGACGGCGGTTTGCGGCTGCGGCCTCAATCCCGGCGTTATCACGACCATTGTCAGAAGCGCAGCCGAACATGATTTCTTTGAGGTTAAATCCGTTGACTTCTGCGTCATTCCCGGTGAGACACAGGGTAAGGGCGAGAAGAAGGAAGAGACCGATGTGAACGAACGTGTTGACGTTCTCTATTCCGAAGACATTAAGAATCCCAATGCAGGCAACGGCGTCAGTGCCGCACAGCCGGTCATCTATATCAAAGAAGGTAAAGCT
>JAFTHD010000176.1 GCA_017457585.1 Bacillota bacterium
GGCATCACCGGAGTGATTCCGTCATCAATCAAAAGCTTTGCTATCGCTGGTGTCTTGTAGCCTGCGTCTGCTATCAGTTTATGAGGATTAAATATCTTTAGTTTTTCATACAGTGTAGGGAATGTCCTGCTATCATGTTCATTGCCCGGATGTACTGTATATCCAAGTATCCATCCATTCCTGTCACAAGCTGCTTCTATCGCATATGCGAAGACCTCTTTGTGTTCCCCTTTGTGAAACCATCCACTTTCAGGGTCTACTGTGCTCTGCTTCTGTTCCTTCATCGGGACATCTGGGAATGCCGATCCACCTCCGCTGTTCATATCATCATCGTCTCGATTATATTTGTCCTTTAGCGGCTTCTTTCCATGCGCTTTCCTGTCGGCGTCGATTTCTTCTCTTAGTTTGTCATCGTAAAACCTAGCATTCTTCTTCGCCACAAGTATCTTCTTTGACTTCTTTCTGTTGGCTGCTGCCTTCACATGTGTTGCATCTACGAATATCTCATCCGTGCTGATTACATTGTTATTCATGCACTGTATCAGGATCTCTTGGAAGATCTGTTCGAAAAGGTCTGTCCCTTCAAATCTCCTTTTGTAGTTCTTGCCAAATGTGCTAAAGTGTGGAACTTTGTCGTAGAAATCAAATCCCAGAAACCACCTGTATGCCATATTCACCTCGATTTCCTTTATTGTCTGGCGCATACTCTTGATCCCGAACATGTACTGTATGACAGCTATCTTTATCAGCACTACAGGATCAACGCTCGGCCTACCATTGTCCGGTGAATACTTTTCTTCTACCAAATCATATATGAAATCAAAATCAATGGCGGCATCAATCTTTCTGAGGAGATGGTTTTGAGGAACAAGTTGTTCAATTGAGACCATCTGAATCTGGTCGGTATTATTTTTTCTTTTTGTTATCATGTTTCCCACTGCCTTTCTATGTATATATTATATCACAAAACATCGGGAAACATTGAAATTCCAACGTTTATTCAAAAAGAAAAGGCTCGAATCGAGCGAAGCTCGATCGAACCTTTGTCTACAGTCTGAGAAGACAGATGAAACTCACCTGTCTTCTTTTATGTTCTTCATATTCAATTCTAAATGAAATCCTACTTCCAGAAATCCGTATCCTGCTTGATACCGATATCCTTTGCGATGAATTCAGGATTCTTGCCTTCTGCCTTCTGTTTCTGATAATCCTTAAGGCACTTAAAGGCCGGTGCACCGAGTATGAGGATAACCGGCAGGTTTGATACGACCATGAGACCCTGGGTCAGGTCTGCCAGATCCCATACCAGTCCTGCAGAAGCGATGCAGCCCAGGAATACGATGACGCTTGCCAGCACTCTGAATCCGATGAGGAATGCGTGACTCGGCGTTCTGTTCATGATGAAAGCGAGACAGCTTTCGCAGTATGAATAGTTACCGATGAGCGTCGTATAGGCGAAGAGTGACATGGCGATGGCAAGGAATACTGGACCAACGGATCCGAATACTGCAGCCAGTGAGTCTGATACGTATCCTGAAGCGTTTGCAGTACCGTCCTCAACGTAACCCGTCGTTCCAAGGCCCGTCGAAAGGCACATGAAAGCAGTTGCCGTACAGATGAGCAGCGTATCGATGAATACTGAGAGCATCTGCACGAGGCCCTGCTTTGCAGGATGTGAAACGTCTGCTCTTGCAGCAGCGTTCGGCGCAGAACCCATACCAGCTTCGTTGGAGTAGAGACCTCTCTTGATACCCCACATGATGCATGATCCGGAGAATCCTCCGAAGATTGCCTTGAAGTCGAAGGCACTTGCAAAGATTGCGCTGAACATGTTGCCGATATTGCCTGCGTTAAGTACCAGAACGACGATGGCAAGAAGTACGTAAGCAACGCCCATTACAGGAACGAGCAGCTCCGTAACGTTTGTCAGTCTCTTGGCTCCGCCTATGATTACAGCTCCGAAGAGTATCGCCAGAATGACGCCTATTACAGCCGGCGTCGTGTGATCATTGTAGAAATCGAATGCTGCAAAGGTTGACTGCAGGTTGTAAGCTGCCAGCATGTTGTATCCGAGGGCGTATGTGAGCAGAATGAATACCGAGAAAATAACGCCCAGCCATCTCTGTCCGAGGGCATCCTTCATGTAATATGCAGGGCCGCCGTAGCATGAGCCGTCAGGATTTCTCTTCTTGTAGATCTGTGCCAGCGTCGACTCAACGAAGGCAGATGCTCCTCCGAGAAAAGCGGTGATCCACATCCAGAATATAGCGCCCGGACCTCCGAGGCAGATTGCAGTTGCAACGCCGAATATGTTACCCGTTCCTACCCTCGATGCCGTTGATACCATGAGCGCACCGAAGGAGGAGATGCCGTTCTCGTTCTTTGGCTTCTCCATGATAACTTTGCAGGCCTCAGGAAACATCTTGATCTGAATAAGACCCGTCCTGATGGTGAAGTAAACTCCTCCTGCAACGAGGAACAACGGGATGATAAACGGCTGATACAGCACTCCGCTTATCGCATTGATAAAACTATCGATTGCATTCATAATAACATTTCCCCTTTCAAATAAAAATGTCGCACTTAGGCATTTTACCAAAAATGCACAACTTTGTACAGGAAATAATGTGTATTATGGTATATAAAATATCATATATGCAAATCGTCTATTTGGCCTTGCTCTCGCAGTATATGCACCGGTAAACGCCGGCCTTCCTGTCGACGAGCCTGAACACGTGAGGAATCTCCTGCTCCACAGTGGTGATGCACCTTGGGTTTTTGCACTTGATCACGTTGGTGATCCTGTCCGGTTTATCGATGTGCTTTCGCTCCACCAGCTCACCCTTTTGAATCACGTTTACCGTTATGCCGGGATCCACGTATCCTATGGCGTCCAGGTTCACGTCGATGAGCCTGTCCACCTTAATGATATCCTTCTTTCCCATCTAGACGCTCTGGGCGTTTTTGATGAGGGCAACCTCGCAGTCGAGGGCGTCAAGGCCCAGGATCCCGTAGAGTTCCATTCCCCTTCCGGCCGTTATGTGATCCAGCACCAGTCCGTTTTCTATTGCACCTATAATCATCTAATTCACCTCCAGAAGTTTGAGGATGAGGGCCATCCTGATGTACTTGCCGTTCTTCACCTGCTCAAAGTATTTTGCTCTGGGGTCGCTGTCCACGGTGATGGAGATTTCGTTCACCCTCGGCAGCGGATGGAGAATCGCCATGTCCTCTTTGGCGTTTTCCAGCTTGTCAGGTGTGAGAATGTAGCTGTCCTTCAGCCTGATGTAGTCCTGTTCGTTAAAGAAACGTTCCCTCTGAACTCTCGTCATGTAGAGGATGTCCAGTTCAGCCATGGCCCCTTCCAGGTCTGTTGTCTCCACGTAATCTATGTTTCTTCCCTCCAAAAGATTGTATCTCAGGTACTCGGGAATCTTCAGTTCCTCCGGCGATATGAGCACGTATTTCACGTCATCGTATCTGGACATGGCGTTCATGAGGGAGTGCACCGTTCTGCCGAACTTCAGGTCACCGCAGAAGCCCACCGTCAGACCGTCAAAGTGTCCCTTCGTTCTGCTTATGGTCAGAAGGTCCGTCAAAGTCTGGGTAGGATGGTTGTGACCCCCGTCTCCTGCGTTGATTACGGGAACGTCGGACCGAAGGCTTGCAACGAGGGGTGCACCCTCCTTGGGATGGCGCATGGCGATGATGTCCGCATAGGCTCCCACCGTCTTTACCGTGTCGGCAACGCTCTCCCCTTTTGACGCGGAGGAACTCTGGGCCTCGCTGAAGCCGAGCACCTGCCCTCCAAGCTCGTACATTGCAGCCTCAAAACTCAGCCTCGTCCTGGTGGACGGCTCGAAGAACAGCGTGGACAGCTCCTTTCTTCTGCACTTGTCAGCGTACTTGTCTGGATCTGCTATGATATCCTTTGCCGTATCAATCAGCTCCTGAATCTCCTCCACAGTAAGATCCATAATGTCTATCAAATGGTTCATATGCCCTCCTTACCTTATCCAGCTTTCATCGGACGGATTGTCCCTGAACTTGAGCAGTCTGTCCCCATCCTCTGCCGCAATGTATCCCGTCTCAGAGGCCACCTGAACCACCGTATCAAAGTCCGTGATGCTGTAGTTTACAACGTCAGCGGCAGCCAGTCTCTCAAGACCTTTTTTCATGCCGTATGTGAAGATGCTCACGATTCCGAGAACCTGCGCACCGGCCTCTCGCAGGGCTTCCACCACTTCTATGGCGCTTCCTGCCGTCGAAATCAGGTCCTCTATTACGACCACCTTATCGCCCGGCTTCAGCCTTCCCTCTACGCGATTGTTTCTGCCGTGGTCTTTCGCACCGGATCGTACGTATCCCATCGGGATTCCGAGAATATGTCCTGCGATGGCCGCGTGGGCGATTCCCGCCGTACTGGTACCCATAAGCACATCCGCTTCCGGGAACTTTTCCTTTACCGTGTCAGCGATTGCCTGCTCCACAATATCCCTGGACTTGGGCGATGTGAGGATGAGCCTGTTGTCGCAGTACACCGGGCTCTTGATGCCGCTCGCCCATATGAACGGCTCCTCCGGCCTTAGAAATACAGCCTCTATCTTGAGAAGTTCTTCAGCGATTACCTTTTTCATTCCTTTTCTCCTATCCTATAAATTCTCTCAAACAGCGTTCGTAAGCTTCAAGAGGTTCCTCTGCAGCCGTAATGCTCCTGCCGACTACGATGTAGTCCGAACCAAGCTCCCTTGCCATCGCTGGTGTCGTCACCCTCGTCTGATCTCCCTTGCTGTCCCCTGCCAGCCTTACGCCGGGCGTTACCGTCAGGAAATCATCACCGCAAAGCCGGTGCACGTCTCCTGCTTCCAGCGGCGAACATACCACTCCGTCAAGGCCAGCCTTCCGTGAATTCTTTGCATAATGACCCACCACGTCGTTCATGTTTCCGCCTATGAGAAGATCCCGGTGAAGCTGCTCCGTGCTCGTGGAAGTGAGCTGGGTTACTGCGATGAGAAGAGGCCTGGTGCCGTCCTCCCTCGTAAGGCCCTCTACCGCCGCTTCCATCATCTTCACCGTGCCGCCTGCGTGAACGTTGCACATGTCCACCTCCAGCTTTGACAGCACCGACATGGCCCTCTTCACCGTGTTTGGTATATCGTGAAGTTTCAGATCCAGGAAAACCTTGTGACCTCTCGCCTTGAGAGATCTGACGGCCTCCGGGCCTTCCGCATAAAACAGTTCCATGCCGATCTTCACAAATGGTCTGTGCTCCCCAAAGCCATGGAGAAACGCCAGCGTCTCACCAAGCGTGGGAAAATCACAGGCTATGATTACGTCCTTACCCATCAGTGTGCACCTCCTATTATCTGACTCAAACAATCGATTCCAAGCGCTTCCATGGTTTCCGGAAGCGTCTCAATGATCTTCTTACATGCGAATGGATCGACCAGGTTCGCCGCTCCGATCTGAACAGCCGATGCTCCCGCCATCATCATCTCGATCACCTTCTCGGGGCTGTCTATGCCGCCGATTCCTATGATCGGAAGCTCCACAGCTTCATAGACCTGATAGACCATCCTCAGGGCTACCGGGAAGATGGCCGGTCCCGAAAATCCGCCCATCCTGTTTGCAATGACAGGCTTCTGATTCTTGATGTCGATTCTCATTCCCAGCATGGTGTTTATGAGGGAAATGCCGTCTGCTCCGCCCCGCTCCGCTGCCTTTGCAATCTCCGTGATATCGGTCACGTTGGGACTCAATTTGATAAAAACGGGCTTTCCCGTAACTGACTTAACCGCTTCCGTAACTTCTTTAACAACACCCGGGTCAGTTCCAAAGGCCATGCCCCCGTGGGACACGTTGGGACAGGACACGTTCACCTCAAACCAACCTATCTGGCTGCAACCGTCAAGCCTTAAGGCCACCTGGGCGTAGTCCTCTACGGAAGCTCCACCTATGTTTGCCATAATAGGTTTATGGAAAACTTCTGCCAGCCTCGGAAGTTCCTCTGCTAAAACCTGCTTAACGCCCGGATTTTGCAGTCCGATGGAGTTAATGAGGCCTGCCTCGCACTCTGCAATTCTCGGCGTTGGATTGCCGAATCTGGGTTCTACGGTGGTACCCTTGAAGCTGAAACTTCCGAGAAGGTTGATGTCGTAAAGCTCTGCAAATTCCCTTCCAAAACCGAAGGTACCACTGGCCGCCATGACCGGGTTGTCCATTTCAATACCGCAGAGATTCATCTTCGTATCTACCATATGATTTCACCCCTTTCCATTACCGGGCCTTCCTTGCATATTCTCTTGTATCCGTAACGGGTTTTACACGAGCAGCCCATGCAGGCGCCGAAGCCACAGCCCA
>JAFTHD010000177.1 GCA_017457585.1 Bacillota bacterium
GTATCGCTCATCGGAATCGCCTTAATCGGGCTACTTTACGGCATATCAACACTTTTCACCGGGAATAGAGGCATTGCGGTGTGCTCATGTGTTGCCGGGCTCATCTGCCTGATTCTCTTCATAAAGAGGCAAAGGATCCTGCCGGAGCCGCTCATCGACCTCAGGCCTCTTGGCGTGGCTCCCTTTGCCACCGGCGTTGCGATCAACATGATTTCGCTGATCGTCATCTTCTCAATGAATATAATCATGCCGATTTTCATGCAGAGCAACATGGGAGCATCCTCTATGAAAGCGTCCCTGACTCTTTTCCCGGCAATCGTGCTCTGCTGCATCGTCGCTCCGATAGCCGGCAGAATCTACGACAGGTTCGGCGCGAAATATCTGCTCCCCTCCGGGTTTGCGCTCATATGCATCTTCACGCTGCTCATCGCACTCTTCAGGGGAAACAGCTCGCTGCTCTTGTTCGCCATACTTTACATACCAGTAATATGCGGCTCCGCCCTGATCATAGGTCCCGTTCAAAGCTATGCGCTCTCATTTCTCTCGCCGGAACTAAACCCTCACGGCGTCACCGTTATGAGCACGGGATTTCAGATTGCAGGCTGCATCGGCTCCTCCGTGTTTACAGGAATCTATGCAAGCGCCTTAGGCGCTCGACTGAGTTCCGGCATAGACCCTGCCGCTGCTGCGGAGAGCGGATTTCTCTTCACGGTGCTGGCAGCATCCCTGTGCGCGCTTGCAGGATTTGTTCTTTCCGTATCGTTAAATAGATTTAAGAGGCCGCAGACCCACGAAGCACAGGTTTATGCAAATGAACTTCAGCAGATCATGAAAACCGACATCTATTCCATCGATGCAGACTCGACGCTGCTCGAAACCCTCACATATATTACAGAGAAAAAGATAAGCGGCGTGCCCGTTACGGAGAATGGCAAGCTGGTGGGCTTTATCAGCGATGGAGATATTCTTCGCTACCTTTCCGGCCTTCACCCACTCTTTGAGAGTGCCTGGTCTCTGGCCGCAGCTGCATCCCAGGAGCACGGATTTGACAGAAGGCTCTCCGATTTGATTTCGATGAAAGTAAGAGATATCGCCGTAAAGAGGGTTATTACCGTAAATTCCGGCGACAGCCTCAGAGAGGTGTGCCGCGTCCTCGAGCAAAATCACCTAAAAAAGGTGCCGGTTATGGACGGTCCGGAAATGGTCGGAATCATAAACAGCAGCAACATTACGAAGTATGCACTGCAAAAGGTCCTCAGCAACGCATAAAATCTTTTTGAATACGTCCCTTCTGATGATATACTTTAGTCATACAGAAAGGATGAGTCATGGTTAAACAAATTCTCAAAATAATCGGATTGATCGTAGGAATCGTAGTTGTCGCCGTAGGAATACTTCTCGGATGGCTTACTGCCGGAGAATACAGACCTGCAGACATCGAGGAACTGAGCGTATCACAGGCGGCTTCTGACCCGGGTGCGGGAGAGCTTTCACCGGGAGATTCATTTAAGATCATGAGCTGGAATATAGGCTACGGCGCGCTGGGCGATAACGCTGACTTCTTCATGGATGGCGGCGATAGCGTTATGACTGCGGATGAAGAAAGGGTAAGCTCCAATCTGGACGGGATAATCAGTCACATCAAGTCTGAAGATCCGAATATCGTCTTCCTTCAAGAAGCGGACAGGGACAGCAAGAGAAGCCATCACGTGGACGAGGTTTCTACAATCGCTTCCGCCTTTGAGAATCAATACGCAAGCACCTTTGCAAACAACTTCAAGGTGCCGTTCGTGCCATACCCTCTGCCTCCGATCGGTAAGGTTGACAGCGGTCTTCTCACCCTGTCGGAATATGAGATATCACAGTCTGCGAGAATCAGCCTGCCGTGCCCTTTTAGCTGGCCTATACGAACGGCCAATCTCAAGAGATGTCTCATGGCAGACAGAATACCTGTCTCCGGCGGCAAGGAACTTGTGGTAATCAACCTTCACCTCGAGGCCTACGACAACGGCGAGGGCAAGATTGCCCAGACAAACGCCCTTCTGGACGTTCTGAACGAAGAACGGAGCAAGGGTAACTACGTCATTGCAGGCGGCGACTTCAATCAGACGTTTGACAATATCGATTCGGGCGCATATCCGGTACTGGAAGGTATGTGGCAGCCTGGGAGCATAAGCGCGAATGACTTCGGCGAAGGCTGGTCTCTGCTCATGGACGCTTCAGTTCCTACGTGCAGATCCCTCGACAGGCCGCTTGCAGGTCTGGATGATTCTGCAAGGGATCCATCGGTATTTCAGTATTACATGATCGACGGTTTTATCGTCAGCGACAACTTGGAAGTTTCCGGTCTTAAAACTCAGGGGCTGGGCTTTGAGAACACGGATCATAACCCGGTTGTCATGAAGGTGAAAATCGGGACATCCGAGAATTCAAACTAAGCAAGCGATCAGCTTGTTGGATACCCGCTTTTCATAAACGTTGAGAATTAAACTTCCGAGTATCCATATCACCAAATATATCAACCTTGCGGATACCCGTTTTTCATAAACGTTGAGAATTGAATATCCGAGTATCCATATCACTAAATATATCAACCTTGTGGATACTCGTTTTTCATGAACGTTGATAATTGAATATCCGAGTATCCATATCACTAAATATATCAGCCTTGTGGATACTCGTTTTTCATAAACGTTGAGAATTGAATATCCGAGTATCCAAACTCCCTTCAAAAAATGAATTTCGGATACCTGCAGACCTTTATTTCAACGCTTTTCTATCCTTCGGTATCCGAAAACAGAACGATTGATTAAAATTCGTTCTCAGCCTATTCAATCACTCTATGCCATGACCTTTCCTTCAAACTCGACGCGTCTTCTGATGTCTCGCATCAGCTCATCAAACTGGTCCAGGTCGAGAGACTGAGCGCCGTCGCACAGTGCGTTCGCCGGGTCATTGTGGGTCTCTATGATTGCCCCGTCTGCGCCTGCTGCAATTGCGGCACGAACCATTACCTGGACAAGATCCCTCTTGCCTGTGCCGTGACTCGGGTCAATTATTATAGGCAGGTGGGTCTTCTGTCTCAAAACAGGAATTGCGGATAAATCCAGGGTGTTTCTCGTCGCCGTTTCAAATGTCCTTATTCCCCTCTCGCAAAGAATTACGTCATTATTTCCCCCTGCCAGTATGTACTCTGCTGCAAGGAGCAATTCTTCCAGAGTATTCGCAAGGCCTCGCTTTAGCAAAACAGGCTTTCGCAGCTTGCCAAGCTCCATCAGGAGTTTGAAATTCTGCATGTTTCGTGCTCCCACCTGAATGATGTCCACATCTTCAAAGAACGGTAGATCTGCGATTTCCATCAGTTCCGTAACGATTGGAAGTCCCGTCTCTTTTTTCGCGGCTTTGAGAAGTTCCAACCCGTCTTTGCCCATTCCGAGGAAGGAATACGGGGAGCTTCTCGGCTTGAATGCACCGCCTCTAAGCATCGGGGCTCCCGAAGCGGACACGCTTTTGGCAACCGTCATGATCTGTTCTGTATTCTCAACTGAACAAGGACCTGCGATTACCGTGAAGGTTCCGTTACCGATCTTGTGACCGCCTACATTTACGATCGTATCCTGTGGATGAAAAGCTCTGTTTGCTTTTTTGTATGGCTCCGTTACCCTCCTGCCGTACTCGATAAAGTCGCATGTCTCTACGATATCATCCATGTCAACAGATGCGGTATTTCCGATAAGGCAAACACTGACTCTCTCCGTGCCGGGGCTGATAAACGGCTGAAATCCAATCTCCTCGAACTTCTTTGCAAAGCTCTCAATCTGCTCTCTTTTGGCATCCTTTTTCATTACAAATATCATGATACGCCTCCAATATTTGAACAATATTCAAACATAAGTATCTGCATTATATCACATTGCAGCCCCGGTATATATAAAAAGAATCGGTGCCGTAGTCTTTATACTTTCCCGATTCTTTTCCTCGTTCGTATTCTCTCTTCCAGTCCTTCTTGCGAGGTCTGTCCTTTTCGGTCATATGACCGCCTGTCCTGAAGCTTGCCACCTGATATGCCTTAGCTCTGTTCACCTTGTTCATATCGATCACCATCTTCTTTTCCTGTTTTGGTGGAGCAACAGGAACGCTCCTTTTTTTCTTCCTGCTCATTATTTTCCTCCTTATGTTGTATTCTCATTTGTCAATCAATCATAGCTGACATTCATTCTCTAATCCAGCTTCTTTTCGATGAGCACCAGATTGACGCCGGGAATCCCGTTGAAAACCGTCGGTACTATACCGATCTCTCTGTACCCATATTTCCTGTAAAAGGCACGCGCCGCTGCGTTTTTCTCGTTGGTGTCCAGTCTGAGATAAGGGCATCCGTTCTCACGAGCGTAATTTTCGTAGAACCTAAGAAACTCGGTACCGAGACCCTTTGCACCTGTCTTCTTTGATATAACGAGCGTGTGGAGCCCCATCACCTCTTCGTCCTTTGCCGGATGCTCCCACGCCCCTTCAGCGTACACATCCACCTGAATTCTGTTGATTATGCCCGTGCCTACTACGCATCCATCCTGGTCTTCCTGCACGTACATGTCGCCTCTTGCAACGGACTGCACCGCCGTATCCCGGATGGGATAAACATCCCTCTCCCAGCCGATGGTCACCTCTCCAGCCTCTTCCCTGTCGTGAATCTCCTCGTAAATGGATGAAATCGCGTCTATGTCGGCTTCCGTAGCTTTTCTAATTCTCGTCTTCGTCTCGTTCATCGTCATTGCTCTCGTTTCTCAAATACATCTCGTTAATTTTCATCTGAGCATGCTCCGTTATGTGTTTCTGTGCAATCCTGTCCCTATCGCTTATGATTGCAAGCATTTCATCCGCCGTATTCTCAAGGGATATGCGGTCTTGAGCAAGCACATACCCGATCATTCTCCCTGCGGTAAAATCGGTGTTCAGCTCGCTTGCTATGAGCCTGGAATAATCCTTCGGATACCCCTTGCTAACCATGATTTCGTAAAGTTTTTTGCTCGTCTCTGATATTGCCATTGTTCTTCCAGCCGATGTGTTTTACCAAGTTATGATCAATTCGTTTCTATTCATTGCCATCCTGCTTGTTAAATGTCATCCATACGCCATTATGTCCAAGCCTGAGAGTCTCACCATCACATTCGTATTCGAGCACGTCCTCAGGCGATTTCAGCTCCCAGCAAAACGGAACATCAAAATCATCCATATCAAATGAGCATGTTATCGTTTCTTCAGTGAAATTACCCATGTCTCCTGAAATTCCGGGATTTCCTGCAGCAAAATCGTACATGCTGAACGCCCCGTCCTCTGCGATATCCATGGCATAAAAGCCGGTGTCAGTCTCTCCATCCGATGCCAGCGGTTCGCATATCCAGCTTCCTGCAAACTCTGATGGCACGCCTTTTTCAAAACTCGATTCAGTCTTATCTCCGCAAGCGCAAATGGCCATCGTTATACATATTATAGCTGCTGCAATCAGCAATCTCCTCATTTTATTCAAAGCTCCATCATTATTTGGTCAGATATAAAGGATTCCTGCCTCGCCAAATGAATTTTGTCACCCGGCATGCTGTTCCCGATCAGAAATGGACTGTTGGAGTCGTGAAATCTTACGTTTTGTCTTACTCTCCTCTTA
>JAFTHD010000178.1 GCA_017457585.1 Bacillota bacterium
CGAATCTACACACCACGAGCGACGCTTCCAACACAGAAATACGCCGGATTACCCATCCAGAACGGCGATCCAGCGAATCTACACACCACGAGCGATGCTTCCAACACAGAAAATCGCTGGATTGCCAATCCAAAACAGCGATCCAGCGAATCTACACACCACGAGCGACGCTTCCAACACAGAGAATCGCTGAATTACTCATCCAAAACAGCGATCCGGCGATTTTAATAATTTGACCGCACGATTGACCGTACGGCGCCGGCGCAACCGCACACGCCAGCGAAGAGCACCACGGGAGCTGCTTCCAATATAAAAGCAGACAGCGATGATGGTCGCTGTCTTGTTATTTTTTGTCTGCAAAGTCCTTGCTGCCGAGGTTCTTCCACCCGAATCTGTATATTGAAACGAGGATGGATGCAAGGATGATCAGCTCGTTTAGTATGGCCGCATAGGCACCATAGGCGATGTCGTATATTATCCACGCCGGTATTATGGCAAACATCTCGGCTATACGAATGGTTCTGGGATTATCCATGCAGTAGCCTATGTTTGACGCAACCAGCGCTATAAACGGGAAAATCGAAAGCGGTCCATCCCAAGATATCCAGAGCACGAAAACTGCCGGAATCGAGAAGACGACAGCCCACCCTTTCCACTTGAGCCACTCCCATCTGTCAGCCTGAGAAAACAGAAGGTTTCTCGCAATGTAGATGGGCATATTGTATGCCCCGGAGTAGGCTCTAAGCAGCATAAACTGTATGAAATACACCGTATTCCCCAGCGCCTGTATATAATTCAGGCTCTTATTTGATTTCGCCTGAAAGGAAATTACGAACAGAATTATGGCCGCAATTCCAACGATGTTTGCAACGATCAAATGCATTGTTTACTCTCCCCACGCGCCTGTCTCTGCGGACGCACCACCACATGATACACACGGGGAGAGATAAAGTCAAGCAGGTCACACGTGATTTTCCAGTCGCGTTGTCAGTATGATGGCGATAACCAGTTTGATCAGGTCAAATATCACGAACGGGAATACGCAAATGCTGAGCGTCGCAACGAATCCGATCGGTCCTGTTGACTTGCCGTAGAAGTACATGAACCAAAGGGTCCCGAGGAAGTAGCAGAGCATGAGTCCTATGAACATGGACACGCCCATTACGGCAGGCTTTCTGCCCAGCTTATCGATCGCAATCCCGATGATAAGCACGGTAATGAGAAATCCCACGATGTATCCTCCCGTCGGCCCGAAGATTACCTGAGGGCCTCCTTTGAATCCTGAGAAGACGGGAATACCGACAGTTCCCATCAGGATCCAGCAAAGGGTCGCAATGAATCCTCTCTTCGTTCCGAGAAGTCCTGCGCACAGAAATATCGCAAATGTCTGCAATGTTACAGGCACGGTAAGCGGTATTGATATCCAGGAACAGATGGCAAGAAGTGCGACGAATAAGCCGCAGAGCGCGATATCTTTTGTCCTGTTTCTGTTACCGCGAGTTGTCTTTTCCATAAGTCCAATTCCTCCTTTATACTGTCAACATAGACAAGTATAGGTGCCGCGAAGCCTATTGTCAACCCATTATTTTTAGTTGTTACCCTGCCTTCTCGCATACCATTAAAAAACGACGAAATCCTTTCGGAAATCGTCGTCTTTCATTCAGAATTTTATCGTTCCCAAAGTGCACATGCTAAATTGGGTAAACGGAGTTCTCCTCATCCAGCAGGCTCATGTCCAGCTTTTCCTGCTTCTCAACTCTTCTCTTGAAGAAGTCCTGCGCTACCTTCGGGAAGAAGGCCTGCGTAAGCACGTCCTCATCCTGCTGCAGGTAGAGTGCGCAGTCTCTCTTCGCCTGTTCAAGTTCAGGTTCGATCAGGTCAGCAGGTCTGCAAGTTACCTGTTCCTCGTCTCCGAGAATCTTCTTCACGATTTCTTCCTTGATAGGAAGCGTCGTACGTCCATACATACCCTTTACCAGGTTTCTCGCTTCGTTTGGAACCATCTTATATCTCTCGCCCATGAGAACGTTGAGAACAGCCTGCGTACCTACGATCTGAGATGATGGCGTTACGAGCGGCGGATAACCGAAGTCTTCTCTTACTCTCGGAACCTCTCTCAGCACCTCTTCGTACTTGTCCATCGCGTTTGCTTCCTTAAGCTGGCTAACCAGATTGGAAAGCATGCCGCCAGGCACCTGATAGATGAGCGTATTGATGTCCACGCCCATGAGTTTTGGATCCATGAGACCGGATGCGATGTACTTCTCTCTGATCGGTCTGAAGTGCTCTGCAACTTCGTTGAGCAGATCCATATTCAGTTCAGGGTCTCTGTCAGTCTCTGCAAAAGCTGCTGCGAGCGGCTCCGTAGGAGGCTGTGAAGTTCCGCCTGAGAACGGTGAAATCGCTGTATCGATAATATCAACGCCTGCTTCTACGGCCTTCATGTACGTCATGGAACCGAGACCGGAAGTAGCGTGGGTGTGAAGTTCAACAGGGATGGAAAGCTCAGCCTTCAGTGCCTTTACCAGTTCGTAGGTGCTCTGCGGGCTCAAAAGTCCTGCCATGTCCTTGATGCAGAAGGAGTCGCAGCCCATCTGCTCGATTTCTTTACCCAACTGTACGAAGGTCTCGTTGGTGTGTACAGGTGAGATGGTGTATGATACGCAGCCCTGTGCATGACCGCCGTGCTTCTTCGTCGCATTCACGGCAGCTTCCAGGTTTCTCGTGTCGTTGAGGGCGTCGAATATTCTGATGATATCCATACCGTTGCTGAGTGCCTTGTCAACGAATTCGTCAACTACGTCGTCTGCGTAGTGCTTGTATCCCAGGAGGTTCTGTCCTCTAAGGAGCATCTGCAGATTTGTATTCTTAATATTCTTTCTGATGACTCTGAGTCTGTCCCATGGATCTTCATCCAGGAATCTGAGACATGCATCGTAAGTCGCTCCGCCCCACATCTCCAGTGAGTGGTAACCAACGTTATCCATGGTCTCCAGGATAGGCAGCATCTCTTCTGTTGTCATTCTCGTTGCAATGAGACTCTGATGTCCGTCACGAAGCACGGTCTCCGTGAATTTAACTTTACCCATGTGTTCTTCCTCCTGTATAAAAATAGAATTCTGTGAATATATCACTACTATCCTCGCTTACCATAACAGGATACCACAAAATGCGGTATCCTGTCGATTGTTTATTTAGCTCTACTCTACATTCTTGAGGGCGTCGCTCTTCGGAATCCTTCCGATCTTGAACATGAGCACAGCGCACACGGCCAGGTAGCTGGCCAGCCCCATAATCACCATCTTCACGTAGCAGGAATTGTCGATGATGTACGGTATGTAGCCCGTCATCATGGTGTACATGTAATCCGTAAAGACGAACCGCAAGGTCACGTCCAGTATCGGGATTGCGATAAGAAGTGAGAGGATCACCACAACCGATGTTATCACAAGGTATAGTCCTGCAATCTCCCTGGAAGTGTATCCCAGGATCTTCGTCATGGATATAGAGATCGCGTTTCGCTCTATGATGTTCTTCGTCAGCACGTACATCATCAGGATGAACATTACGATGGCAAAGTACTTCACGTAACCGAAGAAATCACCCATGGACACCCTGAGCTGGGTCGCAATCCTTGTAAGATCCGCTTCCGTAATGACCGAGGCGATATCATCCTCGTCTATATCCGTCAGCTCAACGTCGCTGAAATATCCTGAGAAGTAGTCATCCGGCTCGTTGAAGGTTTCGTTAAAGTCCTCTCTGTTTATGAACACGGACAGCGCCGCATCGTATTTATAAACACCTGCGATCGTAAAGTCGTAGGTATCGTCGCTGTACGGGTCTTTGAGGGTCACCGTATCGCCTATCTTATACTTGAACTTCTCCAAAAGTCCGTTGTTTACAAAGGCCTCGCCCGGCTTAATATCAGCCGTTATGTACTTGCTGTCCTCCTTTATGCCATATATGAGAACGTTGTCCGTCATGTAGCCCTCGTACATGGTGTCCAAAGACGTGACGCTGTACTTTTCCACGTCCTTGTTCGCCGTCTTCACGTCCGTGTCGTTGACGATGTACTGGTATGCGGCGATTTCGCTCTCCGTCACCACCTTGGAATAGTCGTCGAGCAAAGGTCCAAACATGGTGCCGAAGACGGCAATGGCGCCGCCCAGGAAAATTCCCACGAAGAGGACGATGTAGGCCGAAGTGTTCTGGAAGAGTATTCTCAGCCTGAACCTGTTCATGAAGCGGATCCTCTTGCTGAGCGGTATGCTGAGCCTGCTCTGCCTCTTGGAAAGTTCGTGGCGCAGGAATCTCAGCGGCGAAAGTCTCAGCTTCGAGATGAGCATGGTCAGGTTGATGACCAGCATCATCACGATCGGTACCGCCGTCGTAAGGATGAAGGCTTCCGAGTTCCAGAGGGTCTCGTAGGTCGTCAGACTGTAGCTTGCCATGTAAAGGTTCGCCATGCTGTATTTCAACACGGTGTACCCCAGGATGTTTCCGATGATGGCTGCCACGATGGTAACGAGAATCGGCAAGGTCATGTAGTACCTTACCATCTCGCCGCGGGTGTATCCCGACGCTCTGAGGGTTCCTATGGTTCCCGACTCGCTGGTTATGGTTCCGGATATTGTAATTGCGAAAATAAATGCCAGCACTATGGTAACGATGTAGTCGAATACGACGAACATGACTTTGTCGCTTCCCAGGTCCTCGCCGGTGAAGTTGATCGCCTTGTTGGCATAGCGGGGCACAAAGGAGGTGATGTCTATCATGTCCGTTTCATCGAGCTTCACATCCTGCAGGTCGTTTATCTGCTTCTGAATGGCTTCCGCCCTTGCCACCGCTTCCTTGTCACCGGTCAGCGCATCGAAGAGCTCCTTCTGCATGTCCTTTCCCAGCTTCTTGCCCTTATCCTGAAGGGCGTCTATCTGGTCGCTTGCGATAGCCTGGTTGTAGACACCCAGCACGTCCGCCAGATTTTCCAGGAAGTCATCGGACATGTCCTTTTCAGCGGTGTCGTCTTCCGGCTCCTCATCGTATCGCCAGGCGAAATTGTACGCGCCCGTCCCCTTCGGAAGGGCATCGTACCCTGCTTCTGTCACCACTCCGACGCCAAAATTTGTGGCATCGAACATCATGTCCGCGTTGTTCTCAAAGAGACAGCTGTAGTCCGGAAGAGCCACGATGCCGCATATGGCAAGGTCTTTGCCGCCTATGGTGAAGGTGTCTCCCATGGCGAGTCCCTGGTGCTCTGCAAAGAGCCTGTCAAGGGCAATCTCCTCTTCGCTTTCAGGAAGCTTTCCGTCCATGAGGCACTGAACGTTCACCTCATCGCGCAGTTTGTATATTCTCACGTTGGCGGTCTTCTCGTTGTACGACAGTTCCTTATATCTCAGGTCGTACATCTTGACGCCGCTCTTGTACTCGATGGTCTCAATCAGATCCGCATCCGGCGCCTTGTCAAAGGCCATATGGC